>JBBAKY010000086.1:0-15815 GCA_040403295.1 Arcicella sp. | reverse complement strand
ACCACTTTTCTTAAGTCGTATATCAAAAATCCTAAATCTAAATAATGTCTATCCACAAAAAACGTCGTAAAGTTGAAATTTGTCATAATTGCCACACTATTCTCAGTTTGGAACACAACTTTTGTCCTCATTGCGGGCAAGAAAATCATGATTTAAAAGTACCAATTGGGCATTTAGCTTTTGAAGTTTTTGAAGGATTTACCCATTTTGATACTAAGTTTTATAATACAATTAAGGCAATTTTCCTTTCGCCAGGCAAAATTACAAAAGACTTCTTGGAAGGTAGGAGAGGGCGATATGTTCCTCCAATCAGGCTTTATTTTCTAATTTCCTTTCTTTTCTTTTTGGGTTTAGGAAGTATGGTGGAATTGGCGGTCAAGGAAGGAAATAATTTTTTTACGGATAACTTTATTAAAACTGATAAAACCGAAAAGGCAAATAAAAAACTTCAAAAAGCGGTAGATGATAACCACAAAAAAGTCTTGGCTATTCAGAATTCCAAAGACACTTCGGGGTTATTTGAGGCCAAACAGAAGGAAAAACAAGCTGCATTAGCCCTGAGAGTCTATAAAAAAATCGAGAAAAAATCTGATTATCTGGTCAGTTTTAACTCAATTTCGATAGATGAAATTTTGGATGAAATGAATATTGAGCGGGGAGATACTTTAAGAGAATTAATTGAAAATTTGCCCGAACAAAAACAGCGTCAGCGTTTAATTGACATACAAAAACAAATTATAGCTGATACAATTAACACTGAGCCGATTGCAGAAATCAACAATGAAATGAGGGATTATTTTACGGAAATAATCGGTAAAAAACGTCAGTTGACTTATTCGCTGAATCTTCATGCGTTGAAAAATAATTCATCCATAAAAATCAATTATGATGCCGATACCATTATTACGATTAAAGGAAGTGATGGTAGTCTTGAGAATACAACCTACATGAAGAAAGTTTTGAAAATGACGAATAGTGAATTGGATAGCTTGAATGAAAAAAATGATAATGTGAATCTGCCAATACAATCTTTGAATAGGGGATTTTTGAAAAATATGACTTATTTTCAATTAGCTTTTAATGAAGATGCTCAAAAAGCCACCTCTGAATTAGCGCAATTATCTATTGGCGTATTTTCACTCATGATGTTTATTTTGATGCCCATTGTGGCATTTCTTTTGAAAATTATTTACAGTAAAAGAACGCATAGTATTATTTCATATCCTTTTAGAATTCTACGATATTTATGGGACTGGCTATTGTATATAATTCGTTTTCGGAAAATTAGAAAATACCGAACTATTCCCCATTTATTGGTTGGACACACTCGTTATTATTATGAACATTTGATTTTTTCAATTCATATCCACGCTGTGTTTTTCTTAATGTTGATTATTTTCGTTGGTGGAGGAATTGCCTTAGGATATTGGAAAATAGCCTTTATTGGAACGATGTTAGGCTTTTTTCTGTATTTTATTATCTCGTTAAAAGTAGTTTATCAACAAGGAGTTCTTAAAACTTTATTTAAATCATTAATTTTATTTGTCCTTTATTTTATTTCTTTTTTAACGGTACTGAGTTTGACAGGAGCAGTAAAATTTGCATTGTCATAATGCAAATTATGATTTCTGAAATAAAACAAAAAGTGTCAACTCGAAGAACTAAAATTGACACTTTTTATTTTCCCTAATCCCTAATCCTCTTCTCCATCACAATAAATTCTAAATGTTGTTTGGGTTCTCCAAAATCGGGATTATCCATTGGAAATGGTTTTGTTTCACCCGTTTTTACATACCCATGTCGTTCATACCAAGCAATTAGTTCTGAACGAATGGAAATAACGGTCATTTCAATTTTAGAAATTCCATTTTCTTGGGCAAAAGTTTCAGCTGATTTTAAGAGTTTTTTACCGATTCCGCTACCTTGCAATGCTGGAGAAACTGTCAGCATTCCTAAATACAAGGCACTTTCTTTGTCAACCAACATCACGCAACCCAAGATTTGGTCGGCTTCGGTGTATTTTAAAATGAAAGTATCAGGTTTTTTAATGGTTTCGGCAAGTCCTTCCTCGGTGGTTCGGATGCCTCCCAATAAATCTGCTTCGGTAGTCCAACCTTTTTTTGAAGATTCACCTCGATAAGCTGAATTTACTAAATTATTTAATGCTGAAACGTCTACTATTGTTGCTGTTGTAATCATAATTTTTTAATACTTGTTAATTAAATAATTTAGCGACATAAAATGCGGCGCCTGCTGCCAAAGCACCAATCAACATTACTTTAAAAGCTCCTTTAATGGCATTTTGACCCGTAACTTTACTTTTGAAATATCCAAAAACAAATAAGGTAATCAACGTAAGAATAGCAGAATAATTTAGGCCAATGGTAGAATCCGTGACAAAAAAGTAGGGAGAAAGTGGGATAACTCCTCCAACAATATAGGCAATCCCAATCGTTAAGGCCGAATCTCTCGCACGATTAATGTCGGGTTTTTCCAAGCCCAATTCAAATTTCATCATGAAGTCCACCCATTTGTCTTTATCCTTAGAAAGTGCCTCCACGACCAAATTTTGAGCATTTTTATCTAATCCATAATGAGCGAACACTTCTTTTACTTCCTCTTTTTCAGTTTCGGGAACTCGCTCAACTTCTTCATATTCACGTTTGAGTTCAGCATCATAATGTTCAACTTCTGTTTGTCCTGCTAAATATCCGCCTAAACCCATCGCTATCGAGCCAGCCACAATTTCAGCAATTCCTGCGGTGGTGATAATATTGGTATTGGCAATAGCTCCCGACAAACCCGCTGCTAAAGCGAAGGGAACAGTGAGTCCATCTGCCATACCGATAACCACATCTTTAATAAAATCTGAACTTTGTAAATGTTTTTCCTCCATTTGTTTTATTTAATTATTAGTCTCAAATCATTAGTAGGTTTTATGAAATTGAAATTTCCCCAAAAACTGTCATCATATTTTTTCCCACCCGTTGGGAAGTTCGTATTTTCTAATATTTCACTATCTTTAATGGACAATCCGATGCGAGAATTTGCCTCCGTTGAGAAGAAGTTTAACGTTAATTTTGCGGGTGTTTCTACTTTATCTTGTTTTATGAGGGCTTCAATCATTAAAACTGATTCGTGTAAATAATAGTTATTCAAAGCCGCATGATAATTCTGACTTATTTTGAAAGTTTTTACTTTTGCATCTTTACTACCGCCAAAAGCAGAACCGCCCATAACATCCTTCAAACCTTCGGATGTAAATTCAAATTCATAATTCAAAATACCCATTGTGAGGGTATCTATGCTCATTTTGCCAATTTTTGCCCCTTTCAATTTTTTGTCAATTGGCGAAAATGAAATGTTAAAAACAGGCATCCCATCGTATTCTTGAAGGTCAGGTTGAATTTGATATTTATAGTTTTTCAAGGTTGATTTTTCTAAAAAATCGGGTGTTTTTGTTTCCAAAGTACGAATTACTAAATCTGCGCCATTACCAAATTGCAGATTTTCCCAGATTTCTTTGCCTTCGGTTTTCTCATAGCTTCGTCCTTTCAATAATTTAGCTACTTCGCCCAAATTTCCTTTATCGGGAAATGGGTATTTTTCAACCTTCAAAATTCCCTCCGAAATCTTCACAAAAGCAGAATCTAAAAACAATGATTCACGATAAAATCCTTGTAAAAAATAGGGATTGTTGTTATAGTTTTTTTCAAATCTTGACACCGCATAATCAATTATTTTACGACCATCTCGGGGTTCTATTTTTTTGTTCTCAACCGCTTGAATTTCAAAAATTAAGGAGTCTTTCTTTTCCTTAAATGCTAATAGACTCTTCCGAATATCTTTGAAATTTAACTTGGTAATAATTATACTGCCTGTATTTTGTAAAAGGATTGGATATTTCAAAATAAACTCACCCGATTCATTGGTCGTAACGCCAATTGCAGAAGTACTTGCCCCTTTTGCCGGGATACCCACGTACACACCCGATACTGGATTTTTGGAATTTTCATCGATGATTTTTCCAGAAACAAAAGTGAAACTTTGTGAAAAAGAAGCGGATAGTTTTATGAGTAAAAAACTGAAAATGAAGATATACTTTTTCACGATTGCTAAGAAGATTTTTTTTAAATTTACACGGTTAGTTTGACAAAATTAACGATAATTGAACAATTGACTCGAAATTTCGACCAAAAACAGGTGATTTTGATTAATAACGATGATTTTTCTTTGGAATTTCAGTTACTATTCAAATATTTACGGTCAGAAGTACACAGGAAGATGGTGAATTCTCGTTTGCGCATCTTTCTCAATGCTTTACTGAAACTTTTTTACTATCAACCAATTTTAAATTTAACAAAAAGTCATGAAAAAAATTATTGCGTTCTCCGTATTACTTTGTGGTTTATTTGTAGTAAGTCCAGCGTTAAATGCACAGACTGATACAAAACCAAAGAAAGAGAAAAAAGCTAAAGACACTGATGCTGATAAAGCAGCAAAAGATGCTGAAAAAGCGGCCAAAAAAGCGGCAAAAGATGCTGAAAAAGAAGCAAAGAAAAAAACGAAAGATGCTAAAGATACCAAAGAAGCTAAAGTGGATGCGAAAGTGAAAGATGCTGATAAAGCAGCAAAAGATGCTGAAAAAGAAGCCAAGAAAAAAGCGAAAGACGAAGCAAAAGCTGCAAAAGACGGGGTGAAAACTGCAACCGTTTCAACCACAGGTGATGCTAAAAAAGATTCAAAAGAGAAAATGACTGCCCAAGAAAAAGCGGCTAAAAAAGCAGAAAGAGATGCTAAAAAGGCGGATAAAACGGTTGATTCTAAGAAAGTTGTGGATAAAAACCCAACCGTTAAGCCTGAACCAACGAAAGTTATAAAGAAAGTTGACAAAGCAACTGAAAAAGCATCGGCTGGTGATGATAAAATTTCTGGAAAAGACGATAAAGGTCGTACAATCTATGAAGGTCCACGTGGAGGTCGTTATTACATCAATACAAACGGTAATAAAACGTATATTAAGAAAGCTAATTAGTGAACAGTTATTGGTAACTGGTTAATTAGGTATTGTGGTTTAACATAAAAAGAGATAGTCAAATTAATTTGACTATCTCTTTTTTTAAGAGATGACCACTAATGAATGACTAATAGCCAATAACTAATCACCAGTAACTGATAACTAATCCTCTCCAACGTATCTTTTTTCTTTGATAAATTTAGAAACTAACATGAAAATGATGACTTCAACAATCATTAATTTTACGAAAAACCAGTAGTAGGCAGATTCTGCACCACTTATTCTTAAATAGGCAAAATAGCCTCCCGTTGAAATACTTCCATTCATCAAAGAAACTAAATAATTGCCCAAAGAAACGGTCAATAATCCAATGGCGGCCATGGTACTTTTCATGTATTTTGGCGAATTTGTGTAGGCATATTCAAGGCAAGTAACCCACACTAATATTTCTCCCCAAGCCAAAATTAAATATCCAAATATTTGATTCCAAACCGATGGATGCCCTCCCGCATCAATGTCATCTTGTACACGAGCAATGATCACAAATGATAAGCAAGTAAATATTAAGCCAAGACCAATTTTGCGAAGTGGCGTAAGTCTAAGTCCCATTTTTTCACAAAAAGGATAAATTAAGTAAGTGAAAATAGGAAGGAAACTTACTAAAAATACGGGGTTTGCCAATTGTACTTGCGAAGGTAAAATCGCAAATCCTCCCCAAAAAGTTAAATCTAAATGTTTCGCTTGCAAAACCCACTCTGCCAAACTTTGATCCCACATGGCCCAAAAAAGAGGTATAAAGGCGAATACTAACAAAACTTTTCCAGCCGCCGCTAAACCTTCCTTGAATTTTGTGGCATTAAATTCAATTCCAGAAGGAGGCACAATAATGTATTTTTTACGACCTAACCAAAAAATTAACGTGGCTAATGCCATTAAAATACCTGGTACACCAAAAGCAACAGATGCGCCATACTTATCGTATAAAATTGGAATAAAAAAGTTGGAAAGCACCGAACCTGCATTGATAGAGAAGTAAAACCAACCATACACTTTAGACATCAAATGTTCATTAGTTTTATCAAACTGGTCGCCCATATTGGCAGAAACGCATGATTTTATTCCCCCAGCACCGATAGCAATTAAGGTTAATCCGTAACCAAACCATGTTAAATCCTTATCAAACATGGATAAAAACAAATGTCCAATACAGTAAATAATGGATACGTAAAGGATTACTTTATATTTTCCGAAAAACCAATCTGCCAATAAAGCACCAATCATGGGCGTAAAATAGGCTAAAGACACAAATAAATGCACTTGTTCATTTGATTTTGCTTCGGCAACGGCTTCTAAGGCAGCGTTTCCAGTAGGATTAAAAAATTGAGCAACTAAAAATACCGACAAAATTGAACGCATTCCATAAAAGCTAAATCGTTCGGCTGCTTCGTTACCAATGATGAAAGGAATGGCATGAGGATATTTTTCTGATTTAATTACTGGGGATTCAGTGGATGTTGATGACATAATTTTTGTGTTATGTGAAAAATGAATGTTTATGAAGAAAAGGTTATTGAAAACATATAGAAAAATAGTTGAGATAGGAAACAACGAAATTCATTTTTAGACATGTCGTATTTTCTAAATGAACAAATTAAGGGAATATTAATAAATTACGTTATTCTAAAATCGTGCTAATTTAATGTGAATCAAGTTTGTAAACAATTTTTCAATTTATTTGATAGAAATTTGATTGTTCTTGTTTTGTACTATTTTAATAAGAATGAATGATAAGTGTTCAATTCATTGTCTTTATCTAATATTGCATTTTTTAAAATCAAATAATAATTCGGAAATTCATGAAGACAATAATCACAAAATTACTAAATCGTCAATCACAAAATAAAAATTCGTGAAACATTTTGTGGAACACTTCTTTGCTTATGTGGATGGAATGATGGATATTTGGAGTTGAGAATCAGAAAAAACGTAAAATGGGTAAAATAATTGCCATAGCCAACCAAAAAGGAGGCGTAGGAAAAACCACAACTACCATCAATTTAGCGGCGAGTCTTGCTGCCTTAGAGTTTAGAACGCTCATCGTAGATGCCGACCCGCAAGCTAATTCAACTTCAGGTTTGGGTTATAATCCGAAAGGAATCGAAAACTCAATTTATGAGTGTATGGTCGATGGTGTGCTGGCTCAAGATATCATAATCGCTACTGATTTGCCGTATTTGCATATTATTCCATCTCACATTGATTTGGTAGGGGCAGAAATTGAGATGATTAACCTCCGTGACCGTGAACAAAAAATGAAAGAATCGTTGCAACCCATTCGGGATAATTACGATTTTATCATTGTCGATTGTTCGCCATCGTTGGGTTTAATTACGATTAATGCGCTAACGGCCGCAGATTCCATTATTATCCCTGTGCAATGCGAATACTTTGCTTTGGAAGGGCTGGGAAAATTGTTGAATACCGTAAAAATTATTCAATCCCGACTGAACACAAATCTTGCTATTGAAGGAATACTTTTGACGATGTATGATTTGAGGGTTCGTCTTTCTAATCAGGTTGTGGCAGAAGTTACTGCCCATTTTCACAATATGGTTTTCAATACAATTATTCCCCGAAATATTCGTCTCTCTGAATCACCAAGTTTTGGCGTGCCTGCCATCGCTCATGATTCAGAAAGTAAAGGAGCAATCAGTTATCTGAATCTTGCCCGTGAAGTTTTGGCAAAAAACGGATATGTTACACAAGAATAGGCGTAGGGTGTCAGGGATTTGGGAATTAAGGATTAAGGAATTGGGAATTAGCGATTAGGAATTTGAGATTAGATTTTAAGTATTTACTTCGAAAAGATTGAAATTTATTAGCAACTTTTTCAAAGCATCAACATTACTTACTAAATATCAAACTTTCTAAAATGACTAATGTCCAATCCCTAATCCGTAATCCCTACTTCCTAACCCACAACACCTAAAACTAATAAAATAATGAGTAAGGTAGAAATTCCAGTAATGAAAAAACGTGTTGGATTGGGGAGAGGCTTAGGAGCTTTACTTCAAGATTCCGACGAAGTAAATAACGTACAGCCTCGTCAGCCAGTATTGCCGCTCGAACGTTCATCTCGCATGGAACAAATAAGTTCGATGAATGACATTTCATTGGATTTAATTGAAACAAATCCGTATCAACCACGGACGCATTTTGATGAAGAGGCACTCAACGAATTAGCGGACTCTATTAAAGTACAAGGCATTATTCAACCCATTACGGTTCGTCAGATTGGTGTAAATAAATTCCAACTAATCTCGGGAGAACGCCGTTTGCAAGCCTCTAAACGGGCGGGTTTGACGAGTATTCCTGCGTATGTGAGAACGGCCAATGATCAGCAAATGCTTGAAATGGCCTTGATTGAGAATATTCAGCGTGAAAATCTGAACTCAATTGAGATTGCTCTTTCTTATCAACGTTTGATTACTGAATGTTCTTTGAAGCAAGAAGAATTAGGGGATAGAGTAGGTAAAAATCGTACAACGGTTAATAATTATATCCGTTTATTGAAATTACCTGATGTTATTCAAGTGGCTTTGAGAGATATGAAAATCTCCATGGGACACGCTCGTGCTATTATCAACATTACTGACCGAGAACAACAATTAGAAATTTTCAAAAAGATTATTGCCGATGATTGGTCAGTTCGTAAAGTGGAGGAAGCCGTGAGAGATTTAGCCGATTCTAACTTAGTGAATTCTGCCAAAAAAGCCATCGGTGGAGGAATTAAACAAGAAATTAGAAGTTTGCAATTTCGCTTGCAAGCTTATTTTGGCGCAAAAGTTGTCGTAAAAGCGGATGAAAAAGGAAAAGGAGAAATCAAAATTCCATTTACTTCACAAGCTGATTTGGATAAAATTTTATTAGCAATCAAAGCGTAGTGTATTGAGAAGACTTATGCCATGACTTCGAGTCATGGCATAAGAAAAAATTTATATTAAAAGCTTAAAATTTCTTAAATCTTTTCAATCAACGGAATATAAACTTTAATTTCACGTTTGATTTTTAAAAAATTTAGATGAAAAAATTATTGTTTTTATTCTTTTTAGTAAATCTAACTTCTAATATTCAAGGGCAAGTTATCAGGATCGACACTTCTAAAATTGTTAATATTGATAAAAAAATCAAGGTTTATAGTAAGCAAGATTCATTGAAAAAGTTATATAAAATTATTCCAAGAACCTCAACTATTCGCTCAGCAATGGTGCCAGGTTGGGGACAGGTTTATAACCGTCAATATTGGAAATTACCATTAGTTGCAGGGGCATTTGCGGTTAATATTTATTTTATTGCTCGTAATGATATGCGTTACCATTACTACAAAAATATTTTAGGAAATACCTACGTAAACGGAACCGCCAGTACAACCACAACTTTCAACGTTCCTTTGTATGACGATGCCAATACCGTGAGAGAATATAACCAAGACCAGTTAAATAATATTGTGGCGGGTTATCGAAAAAATAGGGATGGTTCGTATCTGATACTATTGGCAGTTTGGGCTGCCAATATTGTGGATGCCAACGTTACGGCTCACTTAAAAACATTCGACATGACGGATGATATTTCTTTAAAAATACAACCAACATTTAGTAGCCCCGACATTATGGAACCCATTTTCGGAGCAAAATTAATCTTAGCATTTAAGTGAATTTAGTTATAAGTGATGAGTGATGGGTGATGGGTAAGAGGGGGTAATTTAAACCTGATAATTCATAATTTATCACTCATAATTCATAACTACTACCTAACAAAACATGAATATAGTATTACTCGGCTACGGCAAAATGGGTAAAGTTATTGAGAAAGTCGCAGAGAGTCGAGGTCATAACATTGTTGCCTGCATAGACGTTAATAATCGTCAGGAATTTGATAATTTAACTACTTCAAAGGTTGATGCAGTTATTGAATTCAGTCATCCATCCTCCGCTTTTCAAAACGTAAAATCTTGTCTTGAAAAAGGCTTTCCCGTGGTTTGTGGAACAACGGGTTGGCTCGAAAATAAGCCAGAAGTTGAAACGTTGGCTCTTGAAAAAGACGGTGCATTCTTTTGGTCTTCCAATTATTCCATTGGCGTAAATTTATTTTTTGAATTGAATAAAACCTTAGCCAAATTGATGGCTCCCCAGAAACAATACAGTGTATCTACTACGGAAATTCATCATACAGAAAAGAAAGATGCTCCTTCAGGAACGGCCATTACGTTGGCAGAAGGTATTATTCAAAATTCGGAAGGTAAAACGCAATGGGTAAGTAATGAAATTCCTAAACCCGAACAAGTAGCCATTTGGTCGGCTCGTGAAGGAAAAGTTCCCGGAACCCATATCGTAAAATATATTTCAGATATTGACCAAATCGAAATCTCACACGTAGCACACGGAAGAGAAGGCTTTGCCCTCGGAGCGGTTATTGCAGCCGAGTGGATAGTTGGGAAAAAAGGCGTGTTTGGCATGAAAGAATTATTAAGTATTGTGTAATTATCAGTGATTAAGTACGACCAATAAACAAGTTTAAAAGTATTAATTTTCATTCAGCAATCGTAAAAGCATTGTACATTTTAAGGTTTATAACTAAATTCTCTATGTATTTTATGTTTCTATGTGGTTGCAATTATTAAAATGTCAGAAAAAACAAAACCAGTTCAAAAATCTGCTTTTCGTGAGTGGATTGATTCAGTCGTTTTTGCAGTAGTTGCTGCTACGCTAATTCGATTCTTCTTTTTTGAAGCTTATACTATTCCAACACCTTCAATGGAAGGTTCTTTAATGGTGGGAGATTTCTTATTTGTTAGTAAGATGCACTACGGTGTTCGTACGCCAAAAACGCCTTTGCAACTACCCTTAACGCACCAAAAGATTTGGGGAACGGATTTGCCTTCGTATTCAACGTTGTTAGATTTACCCATTAAACGTTTGCCAGGTTTTTCAGAAGTTAAACAAGGCGATGCCGTAGTTTTTAACGTGCCAAATTACCTTCCAGATGGTGACGCACCCGTAGATTTAAGAACTTATTATATCAAAAGATGTATAGGAACACCGGGAAATACCTTGGAAATTCGTGATACACAAGTGTATATCAATGGAAAACCAATGGAAAATCCAGCGAGAATGCAACACGAATATTTATTGAAAGTAAAAGAAACATTGAATGATGAGTTTTTTGACAAATATGACATCACAAATGGCGTAGATGCCACGGGACAGCCTAATTTTAACTGGCAAGAAGTTCAGTTAACTTCTCAGGATTCGGCAATTGTTGGCTTGCATGACTATGTTGTTAATACTTATTCATCGAATATTGAAGCGTTCAAAAAGTTAAAAAATTTCGTAGGTGTAGAGATTTTGAAAGCACCCAAAGGTACTCCCGATGGCGAAGATAGCATGACAAAAGATGATGCTTCAACCGCCATGTTTGGTCGTTCTTATATTTGGAATAAAGATAATTATGGCCCTCTATTAATCCCCAAAGAAGGTTCTACTATTCAATTGGATTCAATAAATGTTGATAAATATAAATATGTTATCAAATATTACGAAGGCAATAAAAATGTAGAAATTGAGGGCTATACCATTAAAATTGACGGAAAAATCATCAAGTCTTATACTTTCAAACAAGACTATTATTTCATGATGGGCGACAATCGTCATCATTCTGCCGATTCACGTTATTGGGGCTTTGTTCCCGCTGACCACGTGGTTGGAAAAGCCGTTTTCGTATGGATGTCACTCGACCCAAATAAATCATGGTTCTCAAAAATTAGATGGAGTCGTTTATTTAGATTTGTGAATTAAATTGAAGGTAAAGAAGGGTAACGGGTACACGGTAAAAACAAAAGAGGTCAGAATCCAGTTCTGACCTCTTTTATGTTTTTCCCTGGTTAAATAGCGTTCTCCATTTACCGTGTACCGTTTACCGAAAACTACTCCACATAAAGAACCAACCCTTTCAGATAACTTCCTTCTGGATGAAAGAAATTTACAGGATGGTCGGCGGGTTGCGTGAGGTGATGCAATACTTTCACTTGTTTGCCAGCTTCTAAAGCAGCAGCCACGACCGTATTGTAAAATAAATCTCTATCTACAACCTGCGAACACGAGAAGGTAAATAAAATTCCTCCCTTCGCCAGTCTTTTAAAACCTTCGGCATTGAGTCTTTTATATCCTTGAACAGCATTATGTCGAGTGGCTACATTCTTAGCAAATGCGGGTGGGTCAAGCACAATAAGGTCATAAAATTGGTCGTTTGCTTTCAGATATTTCATCACATCTTCAGCGTAAGCTTCGTGTGTAAGTCCTTGAAAATTATTGGCTTCAACATTCTGTGTAACTAAATCAATGGCTTTTTGTGAAACGTCCACCGAATGAACCAATTCGGCTTCAGCACCCAAAGCATAAATTGAAAATCCTCCCGAATAGCAAAATGAATTTAATACTTTTTTGCCTTTTGAATATTTTGCTAACAAAGCCCGATTGTCTCGTTGGTCAAGGAAAAAGCCCGTTTTTTGACCTGTTTCCCAATTTATCAAAAACTTAAAACCATTTTCTGAAACTTCGTGCGGTACAACACATTGTCCGAATAGATAACCATTCTGAACATTTTGAGCAAATTGTTTTGGCAATGTTCCGTGAGATTTATCGTAAACAGCCAATAATTTATCGCCAAAAACTCGTTGCAAAGCCATTGAAATTTTCTCTTTTTCAAGATACATTCCAATACTGTGCGCTTGGAAAACTGCAACGCCATTATAAAAATCAATGATTAAACCAGGACAGCCATCGCCTTCACCATGAATGAGTCTAAAACAGTTAGTGCCTTGAAAATCAATAATTTGACGAACTTCGTAGGCTTTTTGAATTTTACCAAACCAGAAATTTTCATCCGATTCCGTTTCTTGAAATGAGAATATTTTTACGGCAATACTGCCTTCGTGATAGTGCCCCGTGGCAAGATAATTCTTTTGAGAATCTAACACATCTACAACTTCGCCGTCGGCAGGCTTGCCAACAATTTTACCAATTGCCCCAGAGAATATCCAAGGGTGAAAACGTTTTACAGGGTTTTCTTTACCCGTTTTTAATATGATTTGTGATTTCATGGTGCAAAGATAAAGGTGTTTTTCGATGTTCAATGTTTGATTTTTGATGTTCGGTTTTCTGAAGGCAGTTTACTTACCCTAAACCAGCATATTATAAGAAAATACCAAACCAGTAATTATTAAATTATCGCTTTCCAAACATCGAAAATTATAAATCGAAGATCGAAAATCAATTCTCCTCACGTGCTTTGAACAATTTTTGTAACCAAGATTTCTCCTCAATTTCGTCTTCTTTTTTCTGTTTTTCCGATAATTTAAAACTTAAAAGAGTGGTTAAATCGGGTTGTCCTGCATCTACCCACGATGTAAACCAAAGGTCGCCAATCATTTTTATGGCTTGTTTCATTTGCCTTTCTACTTGATTATCAAGGGATTGGTGGTATTTCTTGGAATAGTCTTTTGCATAAACTTTAATATTTTGACCATTCCGTTCTTCAATACTGTATTTCTTAGTTTCTTTAAAATTTGCATTCAATTTTTGCTCAAATACTAATACAGAATCTAACGCTAAATTGGCATTTCTGACGGCTTGCCAAGCCCGCTTACCCACAAATCGTTCGTATTCGGCTGAGCCCACAAAGAAATCATAATCGTTATAATATAATTCTGGCAAGCGTGATTCCCAAAATCCATGAATACCAATTTGATTGGTTTTCTGGCCGTTATAATTTGAAGTTGTATGCAAAGGCACATTGGCATCAGCGATATAATGACCAATTTCAGCCGATAATTTCAAGATTCTTTGTGCATCATTTTCCCTAAAAGCATTTGTTAATTGAAATTTCATCAATTGAATTTGCCAAGGAACAATGCCATGCTTCATCAAAGTATCTTCTGTAAATTTTTCTACAGCATCATTCCAAAATATTGGAAGTTTATAAGTGGCACTGTCGCCATAATTATCCAAATCAATATAATGACGTGGCGCTTCGTATTTTACCGCATAACGGCGTTGGTCGGGGTCCACAGAATGTTCTATCACATAGCGAAGATGTTTTTTATAGAAAGGCATCATTTCTGGTGGAAGCGTAAAAATTGCCAAACGATTGATTTGCTGATGAGCAAAAAATCCCCATTTTACATTTCGGATGTTTGATCCTGGATTATAAATGTTTGGAGAAAATATGATAGAAAAGGAAATAAGCGGATTAATTAGAATAAAAATTAAGGAAAATGGAAAAATAGATTTTTTCATAAACAATAGAAAAGTGGTTGAAATTGTGAGTGAATTTGAAATTTTACTTTTTATTACATTGATAATCAATTACTTAATTTTTTTTATATGAATTAATTTTACGTTCTACTATTGTTGACTATTAATTATTAACCATCAACTATTAACTTTTCCCCAATCAGTCTTGTGATTTAATAAAAAATCCGTACCTTTGCACTTCAAATTTAGAAAACAGGAAACCAATATTTATTCGGGAAATAAACATGGCAAATCACAAATCATCATTAAAGAGAATTAGATCTAACGAAGCGAAAAGATTACGTAACCGTTATCAACACAAAACTACCCGTTCAATGGTTAGAAAATTGCGTGATACACACGATAAAGTTACCGCAACTGATCTTTACAAAAAAGTTTCTTCGGCTTTAGATAAATTAGCAAAAAGAAATGTTATTCACAAAAATAAGGCTTCTAACTTGAAATCAAAGTTATCAAAGTTAGTGAATAAATTGGCTGCATAATTTAGCTAAAACATATTCCTATTAAAAGACCCTACTGAAATTAGGGTCTTTTTTTGTTTGTATGCCATTTAGGTAATAACTTGTATTTTATACAGCGCTATACAACTGTATCTACAATTTATGAACCACTACGAAATAGAGCATCTCAACATTAAATCTTGGGCAGAAGAAGACCGTCCCCGAGAAAAGCTTCTCATTAAAGGAAAAGCAGCTTTGTCGGATGCTGAATTATTAGGAATCCAAATCGGTTCTGGAATCCGAAATATGACGGCGGTTGAATTAGGTAAACTGATTTTACAAAGTGTCAATAACGATTTAAATCAGTTGGCTCGTCTTTCCGTGAAGGATTTATCAAAATTTAAGGGTATTGGAGAGGCAAAAGCCATCACGATTGTGAGTGCCTTAGAATTAGGTCGGAGACGAAAGACTTCTGAAACGCCTGAACGAGTACGAATTACCTCCTCACGAGATGCGTATGAGGTTTTGAAGCCGCACTTGATGGATTTACCCCACGAAGAATTTTGGATTATTCTGCTAAACCGAGCTAATCAAGTAATGAAATGTGAACGTATCAGTAGCGGAGGAGTTTCTGGAACCGTAGCTGACCCCAAAATGATTTTTAAAGTGGCTTTAGAACATCTTTGTAGTGCCATTATTCTTGCTCATAATCACCCATCTGGCAATCTTACGCCCTCGCAAGCGGATAAAGACTTAACCAAAAAACTTCGTGAAGCAGGCTCATATTTGGACGTTCCCGTTTTAGACCATGTTATTTTTACTGATAAAGCTTATTTGAGTTTTGCCGATGAAGGCTTGATTTAATTATGAGTTGAGCGGGGTGCGCAACCTTATGAGCTATAAATTTTTTACATCGAATATTTCTCTAAATTTTCTTTAATTCTGGAACTTAAAAAATAAGAATCCGCTTCTGTTTAACTCATAACT
>JBBAKY010000085.1:1164-16696 GCA_040403295.1 Arcicella sp. | reverse complement strand
AGGTATGAGGTATGAGGTATGAGGTATGAGGTATGAGGTATGAGGTATGAGGTATCAAAAATGGGAACTTGACGAATCAAGTTCCCATTTTTGATTTTATTTTGAGCTTTTTACTTCATAATTCATACCTAATACCTTCTCACTATTTAAAGTTTCAAAACCACGAACTCCACTCTCCTATTCACCTTACGTTCTTCATCAGTTCCTTTTTTCACAATCGGACGAGTGTCACCATAGCCAACTGCTTGAATGCGAGCCGATGGAATGCCTTTTTTTACCAAGTAAGTTTCACAGGCATCCACACGATCTTGAGAAAGTTCTAAATTAGCTTCTGGATCACCCACAATATCCGTGTGGCCTTCCAGACGAATTTCCATCATTGGGTTATCTTCCATCATGGTTACTAATTTATTTAATTCAGCAAAAGAAGCGGCCAATAAATCTGACTTTGATACCTCAAAATAGATATTTTTAAGGGTAATTTTATCGCCTACCGCCAAGGGAGTTAAATAAATATCTTTTGTTACTTTTCCTATTGCTTTGCTCAAATCAATTACATCGTTTGAAACTAAATATCCTCTCGCTGAAGCAGCATACGTATAAACCTGTCCTTTTTGTAAACTCATTCTGTAAATTCCAGTACTGGCAAAACTTTGTACAGAATCAATTTCTTGCTTAGAACTTGACAATTTATAATCAATCGTGGCACTAATTGGTCGATTGGTCTTTGCATCTCTCACAATTCCTGATACCAACACCGTCGTTACCACTGGGGCTGGCGGAGGCGTATTATCTACTTCACCCACTTTGCCCGATTTAGTTCTTGATTTTGTCGGGGTTTTCGAAGTATTATCAGTATTTGTTGGAGCAGGAATTGGCGTTGATTGAGGCATTGGTTGGTTATACACATCTGCCGGATTTTTTACGTATAAATCGTACATGTTCCAACAAATATAATTGTCAGAATTACACTCATTCATGTCAAAATTTTCCAAGCCTTTATCCAATCGTTCAAAGTACGCAACAAAATTCAATGATTCGCCCGAATTTAATCTTCGTCCATATTTAGAAATGTTGATGGCTTGATTATCATTTAAAAAAGGAATGTTATCAGTCTTAATTGCTTTGAAAGTTCTTGCACCGTTTGCTGCTATCAAAACGGCATTTTGTTGAAAAGCAATGTATTGACTGCCATCATCGGTTATCGTTCTACCATTCTTATCCTTGCCAGTTTTAGGCGTATTGGTATTAGTAAACGTCAAATATAAAATTGTATATTGATCTGTCAATCGAATATTTCCAACTTTAAGATTATCATCCGCAGAACGTCCATTTCCTGTTTGAGAATTGCTCGGATAATTCGATGGCGTTTGTTGAGGATAAGTCTGAGGGCGGTCGCCACCATTTGGCGTTTTATTACCGCCAGAGTTGCCGGTATTTGAACCGTCATAACCACCTGAACCCTGTGGATACGTTCCAAAACAGCCTTGTAGTAAAGTAGAGATCGTTAAAAGAAAAAATACTCGTTTCATTTTTGGAAATATTTAGTAATGGTTAATGAACGAAATTTACAAAAACTTCTTGTTTTATCTAAATAGTTTAACGAATCATTAACAAAACAGCTTTGAGCAGTGCACAATGAGCAAAATAATTACCGTCCAAAACTCACTGATAAAAGCTTGTTGCTCAAAGCGATTTTATCAGAGAATAACCTACTAAAGCATCCGCCCTTGAACCAATGGGGCGATGATACACAAGTATTTCGTAAGCATTTTCAGTTTGTGAATGTGTATTTTCAAAGTCAGATTCACTTTTATGCCCTTGATTATCAACTGTAAGATAATTGTAGTTATAAATTCCTTGTTTTAATTGAATAAACACTTCATACGCCTGATTTTCAACCACATAGTGCATTAGATTCGTTTCGTCCAATAGCCAATTATGAAACGCTCCATTTACATAAACCTTTTTATTTTCCAAAGAATCAGATTTTAGAAAAAAGCTTACTCGCACATAATCCGACTCCGTTTCGCCCCGATTTGTTTCGTAATTATCAATAACAAATTGTCCATCGAAATCATTTACGGAAACGTAAGCCATTTTATTTTGAGATTTTTCGGGAAAAATCTCAATTACACTTTCCTTCTCACCTTGAAAGACTTTTGAAATATTTACCAATTTTTGTTGGGTACTTCTTCCGTCAAACATTCTAAATTCGTTGCCTCCCTCAAATTGGTTTTCTCCATCAAAAAACTGATAATCCAATTTTTTATTATAACTATCTACCAGAAAAGGAATCAGCGGTTTTGTCATTTTATCATCTCTAAAATTTTGACGAATCATTACTTTTAAATCCTGCTTTGGGTCTATTATTTCGTAATTATTGTAGTTAATACCAAAATTTACTTGCTGATGAGTCATCCTTTTTTGTGCATTATTTGGGTAACTTGTTTTTCCACCAACACTCACCCGATTATCATACACCATAAATTTACGGGTCAAAACAATATCATCTTCATTCCGATTCTTATAAACCATTACGATATAATTTCCAGATAATTTGACGGGTGGCAACTCAAAATTGAAATGATTGTATTGAATTTTAGTCGCAAATGAATTCTTATAATCATTAATTGGGAAGTCATTATATTCAGGCAAATATTCAATTTCGTTCAAAACAGACGGTTTCCAGTCGGCATTGCAATGAAAAACTTTAACCCTAAAAAATTGATAGTCAAGGTTTATGCAATCAAATTCCAACATCAATGGTTGATTATCTTGCAGTTTTACAACGGGAGGATTGAGCGAAGCTTGCGGGGTTTTTCCAGAATTTAAGATTGGATACAATTGAACCGTCCGAATGTAAGGTTCGTAAATATGATTGTCGTAAATGATTTTCTTAGGTTCGTAATTGTCTCTATTTTTTTTCTTCTGAGCAAAAACGGAGACTGATATTAACAAAAAAATGGTGATTAATTTTTTCATATTTAATTGATAAGATATTTGCGACAAAAGATAGACCACGGATGACCCGCAATGGAATTGGGATTGAACAGATTTACATGGAGAATTAAAAATCAGTAAAAATCAATCTAATCCAAATTCTATTGCGGGTTATCCGTGGTCTAATAATTCAGTATGTTTATTTTAAACCAAACTTCCCTCCAACTCTTCAATTTCCATCATTACTTGTTCCCATTCATCATTCACTTCTTCAAGTTGATTGAGAATTTTTTGGTAGGCTTCGTTTTCTCGTTTTAACGCAACGGAATCATTAAAAATTGTAGGATCTGCTAATGTATTCTCTTTGGCAAGTTTTTCAGCATCCAATTTTGCAATAATTGCTTCAGTATCAGTCACTTTTTGATTTAACCTTTTCAAGTTTTTCTGAATTTCTTTCTTGGCAGAATCATTAATTACTGGCTTTTTTTCAACTATTTTTTCAGTCGCCTTCTTTTGATTTTTTTCAACGATAACTTCTCCATTCAAAATGCGTTGTTCTTGCCAAGTTTCGTATTCATCATACGTTCCTGGATAAACTTTTATTTCTTCATTTTCGATGTACCAAATTTTATTGGCTATTTCAGAAACAAAAAATCTATCGTGAGAAACAACCACAAATGTACCTTCATATTGCTGCAATGCCTGAATCAAAATATTCACCGACATCATGTCCAAGTGATTGGTAGGCTCATCGAGTAATAAAAAATTAGCTTCCGAAATCAAAACTTTTGCCAAAGCAACCCTTGATTTTTCACCTCCCGAAAGCACCTTGATTTTCTTAAAAGCATCATCACCCGAGAATAAAAAGCATCCTAAAATACTCCGTAATTCAGTTTCTAATTTTCCCGTTCCTGTCATTTTCAATTCGTCAAGTAGGGTATTATTTACGTCCAAACTTTCTAATTGATGCTGGGCGTAAAATGAGTCAATCACATTATGTCCCAATACTCTTTCACCATCAATGGGTTCTGAGCCGTCAATAATTCTCAAAAGCGTTGATTTTCCCTTTCCATTGGCACCAATCAAGGCTATTTTATCGCCTCTTTCAATCATTCCAGCCGTATTTGTCAATATTTTCTTTGAACCATACGCTTTCGTAATTTTATCCAAAGTCATGATAAAACGTCCAGGTTGTGTTCCAAAATTGAACTTGAAATTTACCTTTGCATTATCATCCGCCACGGCATCAACTTTATCCAAACGCTCCAAGGCTTTTACACGAGATTGTACTTGACGGGCCTTAGTTGCTTTCGCTTTAAACCTTGAAATAAATAACTCAGTTTGTTTAATTGCTTGTTGCTGATTTTCGTAAGCTCCCTTTTGAATTTCATTTCTGAGGGCTTTTTCCTCTACAAAAAACTCGTAATTACCAGCATAAGAAATCAATTTTGAGCCAGTTACTTCCACAATCGTATTAACGGTATTATCCAAGAAAAATCTATCGTGAGAAACTACAATAATTGCGCCGTCATACGTATTAATATAATTTTCTACCCATTCAATGGAAGGTAAATCCAAGTGATTGGTAGGTTCATCGAGCATCAATAAAGATGGTTTTTGGAGCAATAATTTCGCCAACATTACTCGCATTCTCCAACCGCCAGAAAATGTATGAAGTGGCTGTTGTAGCTCTTCGGTAGTGAAGCCCAAGCCTTCTAAAATAGTTTCAGCTTCCGACTGAATAGTATAACCTCCCAAGTTTTCAAATTCATCCTGAAAACGTCCTAATCTGTCAATATCAGAATCTTCATAGTTGGTTTCCATTTTATGAAGAACCTTATCAATTTCACCTTGAAGGAAGTTTTGCCGCTCGAAAGCCTGCATAGCAACTGTCAAAATTGATTCTTCACTTTGATAAGAAAGTAGGTCCTGATTTAAGAATCCAATTGAACAATCACCTGATTTTGAGATAGTTCCACCATCGGGCAGATACTCGCCATCAATGATACGAAGAAGCGTGGATTTGCCAGTACCATTTGCCCCCACAAGACCGATTTTGTCTTTGGGCTTAATGTGTAAATTCGCCCCATCATACATGGGACGTGAACCGAAATAAAACGAAAGATTATTGATTGATAACATAATACAAAGGTACGGAAAGAGTTTTGCAGTATGTAATTGTTACAGAAAAATTAGAATTATTTGAAGAAAAATCTACGTATAATACAATTTCAGTTTAGATAAATACAGATACTTAACGCAGGCTTTTCCACTGAATATCAGATACATAGATATTTATTTTAGAGAGGATACTTTTATGAACTACATAAAAAAAGGCAAAAACTAATTTTTGCCTTTTTCAATGGGATATTCCGTGCTCAATTTTGCTACTTTTTCGAGGATTTCTTTGGATTCTAAACGAATCGGGAAAAAGTAATGATCTTGATTATCGTAAAATGCAGTAAAATAATATTCGTCTTTTACTGATAAAAAAGTTATATCGTACATCCTTTAGTACTTTTCTTTTTCAGAAAGAACATCTTCAAAAATTGTAATCCCACTACCATCTAAAACTTTTATAATGATTTTTTGCTTGAATTTATTATCAACATATAAATTAAATTTTAAAGCACTCACTTCTTGGAATAATCTTATTTCAACTTTCTTCTTATATTTTATTTGCGATGGATTTTCGATTGACAATGCATCTTCCAATATAACCATTTTGGGAAGGCAGGCTTTTTCCATTGAATCTAATACTGGAAAGTTATTATCAATCATGCGTCCCGTAACCGATAATTTTTGAGCTTTCGTTTGAAGCACTTTCAAAAAAACTAATTCTAATCCAAAATAAATAATTTTTATTAATTATATATTTTTTCATTATAGTGGAAATATCAAATTTGGTTTTCTAAAATTTATCCTAATTTAGAAAAAAAATATTGTAATAAGAAGTTAATGAATGTAAACATCTTAAAATAGGTGAAAGTAGAATATTTATTAACAAGTGATAAAATTGTATAGCGATTAATAAAAGAAAATTTTTATTGATAGTCATAAAAAAACGAAAGGGGCTTATTGCCCCTTTCGTTTTTTTATGACTATCAATTATTCCGTTACTGCGGTTGTAACAATTCTTGACATTGTTAACTCTTCGCCTTCGCCAGAATAATCTGCCAAGATAATGTCACCTGCGGCAAGATCTCCTTTCAAGATTTCTTCTGCTACTGGGTCTTCCAAATATTTCTGAATGGCACGATTCAATGGTCTTGCACCGTATTGAGAATCATACCCTTTTTCAGCAATAAAGTCTTTGGCTTTTTCCGTTAATTCAACGCTGTATCCCAAAGCACTAATTCTCGTGAAAAGTTTGTTCAACATCAAATCAATGATTTTGTGTAAATGTTCTCTTTCCAAAGAATTAAACACAATTACATCATCCAAACGGTTTAAAAATTCTGGAGAAAATGCTTTTTTCAAGGCACTCTGAATTGTTGATTTTATGGCTTCCTCGACATTATCAACTTTTGATTTTGAAGAGAATCCAATGCCTAATCCAAAATCTTTCAAATCTCTTGCTCCGATATTTGAAGTCATGATGATTATCGTATTTCTGAAATCGACTCTGCGACCCATTCCATCCGTTAAAATACCATCATCCAACACTTGAAGGAGTATATTGAAAACATCTGGGTGAGCTTTTTCAATTTCATCCAACAATACAACGGCATAAGGTTTACGACGAATTTTTTCCGTCAATTGTCCACCTTCTTCATAACCCACGTATCCTGGAGGCGCTCCAATCAAACGAGAAACACTGAATTTCTCCATGTATTCACTCATATCAATTCTCACTAAAGCGTCATCTTTATCGAAAAGGTACGTCGCTAAAACTTTCGCCAATTCCGTTTTACCAACACCCGTAGGTCCTAAGAAAATAAAAGAACCGATTGGTTTTTTAGGGTCTTTTAAACCCACACGTGTCCGTTGAATTGCTTTAACAAGTTTGGCAATTGGCACATCTTGACCAACTACTTTTCCTTGCAATTCTTCGTTCATATTCAATAATTTTTGTCCTTCGGTTGCCGCAACACGACTTACAGGAATACCCGTCATTTGGGCAATTACTTCAGCAACACTTTCTTCAGTAACAGTATAACGACGACGTTTAGTATCTTCTTCCCACTCACGTTTTGCACGGTCTAATTGGTCTAAAAGACGTTTTTCACGATCACGGAGTTGCGCTGCTTCTTCGTATTTCTGCGATTTTACAACGGCATTTTTCTCTTTCTTGATATTTTCAATTGCTTCCTCCAAACGAACGATATCTTCTGGTACCGAAATATTCATGATGTGAACTCTGGCACCAACTTCATCCATTACGTCAATAGCCTTATCTGGCAAGAATCTATCAGAAATATATCTTTCTGACATCTTTACAGATTGCTCAATGGCTTCAGGTGTGTAAGTAACGTGGTGATGATCTTCGTATTTATCTTTGATATTATTCAAGATTTCAATCGTTTCTTCAATCGAAGTGGCATCCACCATAACGGTTTGGAAACGACGAGCCAACGCACCATCTTTCTCAATATACTGACGGTATTCATCCAAAGTTGTTGCTCCGATAACTTGAATATCACCTCGAGCTAAAGCTGGCTTGAACATATTTGAAGCATCCAACGAACCCGAAGCACCACCCGCTCCTACAATTGTATGAAGTTCATCAATGAAAAGAATTACATCGGGTGTTTTCTCCAATTCGTTCATTACCGCCTTCATGCGCTCTTCAAACTGGCCACGATATTTTGTTCCCGCTACTAATGAAGCCAAGTCGAGCGTTACAACACGCTTGCCAAACAACACTCGTGATACTTTTTTCTGAACAATTCTGAGGGCTAATCCTTCGGCAATAGCAGTTTTACCAACACCAGGTTCTCCAATAAGGATTGGGTTATTTTTCTTTCTACGAGAAAGAATTTGGGCTACCCGCTCAATTTCTTTCTCACGTCCAACGATTGGGTCAAGTTTTCCCGATTCAGCAACCTTAGTTAAATCTCTACCAAAATTGTCTAAAACCGGTGTTTTTGACTTTTCTGCGTTTTTATTTGCGCCAGATGCTCCTCCACCAGCGTTTCCTCCGCCAGCGAACATTCTTGCATCATCGTTATCATCAGTGTCTGATGGTCCCGATTTAATATTCGGATTCGATTGATATTCTACCATGTCTTTAATGAGTTCATAATGAATTTGGAACTTTTCGAGGATTTGCTTGGCCAAATTATCCTCATCTCTGAGGATTGCCATCAACAAATGTTCCGTTCCGACCAGGTTAGTTTTAAAAATTCTTGCTTCTAAATAAGTGACTCTCAACACTTTCTCGCACTGTCGTGAAAGCGGAATATCTTGCTTATTTTTGATGGTATATGACGACCGAACCGTACTTCGAGTTGCTTGTTCAATGGTTACTCGCAAATCGTCAAGCGTTGTTCCGCACTTTATAATAAGGTCCAGGGCAATGCCTTCGCCTTCTCTTATCATACCCAAAATGAGGTGTTCTGTCCCGATGTAATCATGCCCAAGCCTGATTGCCTCTTCACGGGCGAGTGAAATAACCTCTTTTACTCTATTTGAAAATTTTGCCTCCATGTAAGAGTTTTTGAGTTGATGTTTTTTTTAATATTAACGGTATTTTAATCCGATTTGTTCATTTTGTAAAAGACTCTTTCAAAACCGATAATGACTGATTTCCTTGACAAAATAATAGATCAAGAATAGACAAATTAGGCACAAATTCATTGCCAAAGTTTTGCCGATATGAGAAAGGTTGATAGAGATTATTCAATTCATAATTTCTTTTTGGATGAATCAGCCCTCTATAATCAGTTTCAACGTTTTTTTGATAATTTTCAGTAAATATAACTTTTTTTTCGAGACGAAGAAGTTTCAGACAAATTGTCAGGATTTCAAAATTAAAATCAAACAAAAAGTCAGGTTTCTTGTCTAAAATTATTTTAAAATATTCTGAATAAAATTCAAAAAAAGGTGATTTACCATAAGCAGAATGAATTGCTCCCCAATGTCTTCGATTCCAATCTTGCGAATAATCTATTTTTAAATCTCTAATTAAAACTTTTTTATTCCCATTTTGCACCGGAACGGTTAAAGTATCTATTTTATTTGTTGTCTGAATTATGCAACGATTTCGGTAACTTTGTTTCTCGAAATATTCGTGCGCTTCAATAATTATTGCTTCGTTTTTGAGCAAAGTACAAAAATATTCGAGACTGGGAAAATACTGTAAATCAATAGTCATTTTAGTTTTTTAGTATATGAGTCTAAAAGTTTATGAGTTTACAAGTATCATTTAACTCATAAATTATTAACCTCATAAACCTTCAACTTTATAATATGCTTTTCTTTAAATACTTTTCAAAGTTACCCTTTTTTGTGCTTTATGGCATCTCTGATTTTGCTTATTTTATAATTTATCGGGTCGTAGGATACCGTAAGAAAGTAGTTTTTGAGAATCTACGGAACTCTTTTCCCACTAAAACGGAGGAGGAAATAAATCAAATTGCCAGAGATTTTTATAAACACATTGCTGACCTTTTCATTGAATTCTTGAAGGGATATTCAATCTCGAAAGAAGAAATAAGCGAACGAGTGAAAATCTTAAATCTTGACGTTATTAAAAATTATACTGATAAAAATCAGTCGATAGTTATCGTGACGGGGCATATCAGTAATTGGGAGTGGCTACTTCACCCTTTGAACTTGACGGGCATTCCAATGGATATTGTCTACCAAAAGCTCAGTAGTCCACTTTTTGATAAATTAACTTTATTTATCAGAAGTAGATTCTCTATTTCTCCCTTGATTGAAAAAAATGACACTTTACGTAAAACAGTAGATAGAAAAGACATTACTCGTGCCTTAGTGTTGGGGTCTGATCAATCTCCACAAAACTGGAAATCTGCTTATTGGACAAGGTTTTTAAACCAAGATTCAGGCTTTTTTACAGGTACTGAACGCATTGCCCGAAAGTATGATTATCCCGTAATTTTTTCAGAAATGAGAAGAATAAAAAGAGGATATTATGAAGTAGAATTCACTGAAATTGCCCGTCCATACGAATTTGATCAATTGCTAATGGGTGAAATTACGGAACGATTTGTGATAATTTTAGATCAGTCAATTAACAAACATCCTGCTGATTATTTATGGTCGCACAGACGATGGAAACACAAGCGAAATGAAAATGACATTGTGAAAACCAATTTTAAAGAGTTGAAATCATAATTCGTTTTTGGATGAAAAATTATCGGCTAAAAAATTATTCCAAATACCCTACTCCTTGTCGAATAATTTCAAAATCATCCGTTGTGGCATCCACAATGGTTGAGGGAATATTATTACCGTATCCTCCATCAATCACGATGTCAACCAAATTCTGAAATTTTTCAAAAATCAATTCAGGGTCAGTTGGATATTCGAGAATATCGTCATCATCGTGCAATGAAGTCGTAATGATGGGATTACCCAATTCTTCTACGATTATTCTTGGAATAATATTATCAGGGATACGAATTCCGACCGTTTTTTTACTCTGAGATAACACTTTAGGTACTTTATTATTCCCTTCTAAAATAAACGTAAAAGCCCCTGGTAAGTGTTTTTTCATTAATTTGAAAGCGGCAGTTGAAACTTTAGCATAGTCAGAAATGTTACTCAAATCGTTACAAATAAATGAAAAATTGTTTTTGTTAGGTTTAATGCCTTTTATTTGACAGATTCGTTCAACCGCTCGTGCATTATGTATGTCGCAACCCATTCCATAAACGGTGTCGGTAGGATAAATAATAACTCCTCCACTTCGTAAAACTGAAACAATGTGTTCAATTTTACGCATATCTGTCCCTTTTTCGTATAATTTTATAAACTCGGCCATGTTTTATATAGGTTTGGGTGTTCAAGGATTTACTTAAATCTTATGTAAGCTCTAAATGTAATGTATTTTAGATAAATCATATTCAGAGGCAATTTAATGGTATTCAAGAACCGAAAAAATCTGGTTTGTAAATTGTGACCTTGTAGTTGATTCAACATGGAAATAACTACTTCGCCCGACTCGAAATTTTGGGTATAAACGCATTTCCTCAACACCACTTTCAGTCTATGAATTAACGCTTGATTTTCGG
Source organism: Arcicella sp. (assembly GCA_040403295.1). Classification (GTDB taxonomy): domain Bacteria; phylum Bacteroidota; class Bacteroidia; order Cytophagales; family Spirosomataceae; genus Arcicella. The sequence goes on along the minus strand of JBBAKY010000085.1, from coordinate 5,552 downwards.
ATTGAGTTTCATTTAATGACAGTGCCTTTTGACAAACTTTGACCGTAGAAGGGATTAAGTTATTTTTTTTCAAGGAAAAAGAAGAAGAATGCGACCCCGCAATAACTCGTTGTTGCACTAAAATTTTGGGTACATGAGCGTACTCGCATATACGGGCTGAACGTATCCAAAAATCAAAATCTTCGTAGGCCAAAGTTTCATCGTAGCCACCCAAATTATCTAATATCGACTTCCGAATCATCATCGAAGCGGGTAATATAAATGAGGTTTTGAGCAACAATTCATACATCTTGCCCGTATTTTCTGCATTATTTTTTTGATAAAAATTTCCTAACCAATTTGAGTTTTCATCAATATATTCAGCATCAGATGTAACTACGCCAATTTTATCAGATTCTTCAAATATTTCTACTTGTTCTTTAATTCTATTGGGCTTCAAAATATCATCGGTTGATAAATCAATGATGTATTTTCCCTTCGCTATTTTCAAACCTTGATTAAAAGCACGACAATTTCCGACATTTTTTTTGTTAAAAATATATTGAACAGAAAGGTTTTTTTTGTGGAAATTCAAAATTTTTTCTCGGCTATTATCCTGACTAAAATCATCTACAATTATGAGTTCAACATTACTATACGTTTGGTTTACAACTGATTGTAAACAGTTCTCCACAAACTTCTGGTGATTATAACATAGAGCAATTACAGAAACAAGCGGAGAATTTTGTAACATGATAAATTAATTTACAGAAATTTTAATACTTGGCACGAAATTGGCCATAAATCATATATAAGAAAATGAAAGACATCTTAGTCTTCATTGATTTTTATGGGTTAGGGTTATTGGAAAGCCACACTTTTATGAAGTGTGGCTTTTTTTGCGCTCAAAAACGTGAATTCTTCAACCATTAGAAGCTTCTTTACTTTCCTCAATACTGGCATTAATATCAAAACCCAGAATTAAAATGAGTGCAATTAAGTAGAACCAAACCATTAAAGCAATTAACGTTCCGATGGCTCCGTACAAGCGGTTATAAGACGCAAAATTTGATAGATAATATGAAAATAAATTGGTAATAATAATGGTAAGAATTGAAGCCGTGATGGAGCCTGAATTGAAAAATTTCCACCGTTTTGGTATGGCTGGCGCAATGTAATAAATGACGGAAATAGTGACAAAAAAAACTGAAAATACCACAAAATAGGAAATAATTTGAAAAATGTAAAAGTTAAAATCACGGTTTAAAACCCCTTCATCAAATAGAAAATCGACAGCAAAACGGCCAACGATTAATACAATTATCGAAATCATCAAAACAATAGTCAACATAAAATTCAACATTACCGCTATCAAACGAGACTTGACAAACCCTCTTTTTTCGGCCGTTTCGTTGGTCATATTGAACGCTGTCATTAAAGCCATCATGCCACTTGTGGAAGCGTAAAGGGCGAATATGAATCCAAATGACAATATACTTCCCCGTGGTTTACTCACAATTTCGGTTATCGTAACTTTTGCTTCTTCAAAAATTCCAACGGGCATTACCTCCGATAATAAATTTAAAATTTGTAAATCAAGGTGTTCAACGGGAATGTATGGGATGACAGAAAACAAGAAAATGATGGTTGGAAAAATGGCTAATGTAAAATTATAAGCCACCGCCGCCGCCCGAACGTCAATATCAAATTTCAGAAGTTTACTTTTTAGAATCATCAAAACTTGATAAAAAGTCGCAGTCGTATTATGCAAGTGGCGTTTTTGCATAAAAATTTTGGTAATTCTGTAAAGCCTTGTATTTCTTAATTTGATTTGCATTTATTTCTCAAAGTATGGATATAATTTCGCTAATAAATCCTTTGGGGCGGTGGTTAAACGATTGTTTTCCATTTTAACAAAAACTAAGGTTGTTTCACCAATATGAACCACCTTTTCTAAACTATTCAAAATCTCATAGTGAAAAATTACTCTCGCCGCAGGAAGCACATTTATCGTAGTTTTTATGGTTAATAATTCATCGTATAAAGCAGGGGCAATGAAGCGAGATTTGTTTTCGTATACGGGCATCATTATCCCAGAATCTTCCATTTCTTTGTAGCTAAATCCCAAACTTCGCAAAGCCTCTACCCTTCCGATTTCATATAAACGGGCATAATTTCCGTAATAAACATAGCCCATTTGGTCTGTATCGGCATATCTTACTCGGTACGTGGTTCTGTGAATGTACATGAATTGAATGGATAATTTTAATTGACAATGGATAATTGAGAATTGACAATTATTAATGAACAATTAATAATGCATAATATATGGCGTTGAACATTTTCTATTAAGCTAATTACACATTATCCATTGTCAATTAAAAACCTACTTCATTATATTTCTTTTATTCAAAGCATCTTGATAAATCCTTGCATTGTTTAAATGATCGGCAAAAGTAACGGCAAAATTATGATACCCCGAAAAGTCTTCTTTGGCACAAAAATAAAGGTAATCGTGTTTTTCGTAATTCAATACAGCATCAATCGAGGCTAAATCGGGTAAGTTGATTGGGCCAGGTGGTAAACCCGTAAATTTATAGGTATTGTAAGGAGAATTTATTTGAAGAAGTGCTTTTGTCACTCTCTTGATCGTGAAATCTTGATGCGCAAAAACTACGGTTGGGTCAGCACCCAAAGGCATATGGTCACGCAAACGATTCATATACACGCCCGCAACCCGTGGTTTTTCGTCGGCTTTTTTAGTTTCTGCCTCCACAATTGAAGCCATAATTTGTGCTTTGATTGGGTCTAAACCAATTTCATGAGCTTTTCGTTTACGTTCTTCGGTCCAAAATTTATCGTACCATGTTTTCATGGTTGATAATAATTCATCGGGTGTATCAGTCCAGAAAACTTCGTAGGTATTCGGCAAAAACATACACATAAAAGTCTCGTTGGTAAATCCGTATTTTTTGGCAGTTACAGTATCCGTCAAAACTTTTTCTAAAGCCGTTGAATCAAAAGAAAATTTATTGCCAATTTTATGAATTAAGTCGCTTTTAAGGCGTATGTTATTGAAAGTCAACTTAATAGGATCTTGATCACCTGAACGCAACTTTTTTATCAATTCATAATTGCCCATATTCGCTTTTATGACATAACGCCCTTCTTTCACATTGTCTTTATACTTCAACAATTTTGCTAAAAACTTAAACGAAAGTTCGTCTTTTACAATTTTATTAACTTTCAAGGAATCCCAAACCGTTTCAAAGTTTGCGCCTTTGGGAATCAATAGTGAAAACCCTTTCTTTTCATCCACTTGATAATTTGGCGTTTTGGTAATTTGCCAAATATAGTACGAAAACATCGTTGTGAATAGCATAAAAGCGATGAAAACGTAACGAATTAATTTATTATTTTTTTGCATTTTGTTTATTTTATGAGGTTGTTAAGCAGCTTAGTGTTTTGTAGCTTATGTTTTATCAAAGTAGTAATTCATACAAAAATACAATCGAAAAATGGATTTTGCTCTATTCTGTAATTTGTAAAATAATAAGCAGGCTCGCTAAGATTTATTTACAATCTTAAAATTAAAAATTGGGCTTACTTATTGAACTTAACGAATAAAAGTTTTTATTTAGCCTTGAAAATTGGTAATTTTACAAACCACTATGGGAGATATTGTGAGAAACGACAAAACAATAATTCCAATTTAAATTTATGATTAAGCAACTTCTGGGAATTATTTTCACCTTAGCGGTTGTATCCACAACTTCAAAAGCGCAAAAATTAGGTGACGAATCCTACGGAATTGGCTCATTTTACGCAGACTACTTTTACGACCGACCAACTTCAACGGGCGAACTTCTCCAAAAAAACCAATACACAGCTGCCCACATGACTTTACCATTCGGAACGATGGTAGAGGTTACTAATTTGGTCAATAAACGATTTGTGATTGTGCGGGTAAATGACCGTGGGCCTTACAAACCTGGCAGAATTATCGACCTTACCGAAAATCCAGCCAAGTGGTTAAGAATCAAAAATGTAGGATTAACAAAAGTGAAATTAAAAGTCGTTGGCTTTGATGGCGATATTATGCTTGAGCCTTTTGATTCATTAAGTTTAACTTCAGCGCCAAAATTTGTTCCTCAGTTTTATCAAAAAACAAAATTAAAATATAAACGATATTATCGACTAAAAAAGGATTGGAGAAAACGAAAATATCCTCAATTCAAATATCGGCGTTTGCGAGTGAGTTCGTATTTGAGAAAATTATCAAAACAGCGTAGAAAGGCATATTTAGAAAGTCGTCGAAAAAAGAAATAACTCGGCTTACCTTGGCTTTAGACCTTAAAAGGTACAAAACTCATCAACAAGACGAGTTTTGTACCTTTTTTTATGCCTAA
>JBBAKY010000085.1:0-1064 GCA_040403295.1 Arcicella sp. | reverse complement strand
TAATCCAGACAACGTTATGGCATAATATTCGTACTTTCGTTTTGAAATAGTGTTAAAAATGAGGAATTAGGAAACTGCCTTCTGCCAACTTAAAACTGCCAACTGATAATGGATTTAGCTAAAATTAGAGAATATGGAAATGTAGAATTCCTTGCCAAACAAATGGTAGAGGGATTTATTACGGGTCTGCACAAATCACCTTTTCACGGTTTCTCAGTAGAATTTGCCGAACATCGCCTGTATAATACGGGTGAAAGTACCCGTCATATTGATTGGAAAGTTTTTGCAAAAACCGATAGACTCTACACCAAAAGATACGAAGAAGAAACCAATTTGAGATGTCATTTATTGATTGATACCTCTTCTTCTATGTATTATCCTGAGAAAACTAACGGCAAAATCACCTTCTCAACAATGGCGGCGGCCGCTTTGGCGTATATGCTTCAAAAGCAAAAAGATGCCATTAGTTTGACGACATTTTCATCTGAAATTGAAATTCAAACACCCGTAAAATCCACGCCTTCGCACATACACAAGATTTTTTTGGATTTGGAATCAATTTTACAAAAACCAGTTTCTAATAAAAAAACCGCCGTTGCTGAGGTCATTCATCAAATTGCGGAAAGTATTCATAAGCGTTCGTTGGTCGTAATTTTTAGTGATATGTTCGATAACATTAACGAATCTGATCGTTTGTTTTCATCACTTCAACATCTAAAACATAATCTTCATGAAGTTTTAATTTTTCATGTTACCGATAAAAAAACAGAATCAGATTTTGAATTTGAAGACCGACCTTACGAATTTATTGATTTGGAAACCAATGAACGGATAAAATTAAATCCTTCGCAAGTAAAAATGGATTATCGTAAGACTTTACTACAATTTTATCACGAATTAAAATTGCGTTGCGGACAGTATAAAATTGATTTTATTGAGGCTGATATTGCAGAAGGTTTCGAGCCAATTATGTCGGCATATTTAGTAAAACGTGGTAAAATGAAGTGATTTTTAGTTGGCAGTTTTTAGTTAGCAGTAGGCAGTTTTGCCGCAGTAATATTTTT
>JBBAKY010000084.1:0-16716 GCA_040403295.1 Arcicella sp. | reverse complement strand
AATATACGGTTACCGTACAATACCTAACGTAGGTATATTTAAACCACTCCCTAATTTTAATAAATGAACACACATCAAAATTATGAAAATATCATTACTCACGCCAAAAATACTTGGACAGAAATGACAAAAACGCATCCAGAGCAATTTGATACAAAATTATTCGATGAAAATTTACTGGATTTGCTTTCTCAAAATTCCAATACCGTCATTGCGGTTATCGGACTTAAAGATTATCGGAAATTATATCTGAGTAAAAATGTAAACGATATTTGGGGATATCGTATCGAAGACAACTCAATCTTAGGCGTCCTTCAATATGTTAATATGCTGTCTTTTAATCACGCTCTTTTCCCCATAATTGCGGGTAATTGGTACATAAAATGTTTGAAATCGGTGGCTTACGAAGATAAAATAAACCAAAAAATAGCTTTCGTAGGAGCGCAATTCAAAACACGTTTTGGTCAAACCAAACGAACTTTTATACAAACAGGACATTTAGAGGAAGATACCGACAGAAATCCAATCAATATTATTAATTCGATTCAAGATATTAGCCATCTGATGAAAGATGATTTTTGGTGGGGGCGTTATGCTTATGGAGATGATTGTCAAAAAGTAAAATATTACCATTCATCCGTTGGAAAAGCAGTTGATGGAGATATTGTGTCAGACCGAGAAAAAGATATTCTAAAACTTATTCAACAAGGTTTAGATTCTCCTGAAATTGCGGATAAATTATGTTTGAGTCTTTCTACGATACACACCCACCGCAAAAATATGCTTGCTCGTACAGGTATGAAAGACGTAACAGCATTGCTACAAATTGCACTTTCTCTGGGAATGATTTAAACCTGATTGCCTTTTTATACTTATCAAAAAGCCCAGTTAATTCTTTGTGGATTAAACTTGGCTTTCTTTGTTTTAAATCAATGCTTGTTACAATTTTTGATAACCTATCACATTTTTAGGATTTTATCCATAAATTTGTAATGGAACATGGATGAAATAGTACGTTATTTTGTGTATTTTCCTAATATCCTTACTCATAAAAATCCCTCCAAATGACCACTGAAAAGTTGTATCATCTTCCCGTTATGCTTCAAGAATGCCTTGAAGGTCTAAATATTCGCCCTGATGGCGTATATGTGGACGTTACTTTCGGGGGCGGAGGGCATTCCAAAGCAATCCTCGAACGTTTGGGCGAAAACGGCAAACTTATCGCCTTCGACCAAGACCCTGATGCCAAACAAAATTCACTCGCTTTTGCTGACGATAAACGCTTCACTTTTATCGAAGCCAATTTTAGAAATATTAAAAAATATCTTCGGTTGTACGGCGTAAAAAAAGTGGATGGAATCTTGGCCGATTTCGGCATTTCATCGCATCAAATTGATGAACCAAGTCGTGGATTTTCAACTCGTTTTGAGGGAGATTTGGATATGCGAATGAATCAAAAATCGGAGGTTTCTGCACTCAATGTTATTAATGAATATCCAGAAGCACAACTTCATAAAATTTTAGGAATGTATGGCGAAGTGAAAAATGCCAAAACCCTCGCCAGTGGAATCGTCAGTGCAAGGATGAATTCACCCATCAAAACAACGGGCGAGTTTAAGGCAGTTTTGGACAAATTTGCGCCTAAATTCAAGGAGTTTAAATATTACGCTCAGGTTTTCCAAGCCATCAGAATTGAGGTCAATCAAGAATTAGAAGTTATTCAAGAATTTTTGGAGCAAGTACCTGAATTACTGAAAGATACTGAAAGCAGATTGGTAATTATGACCTTTCATTCTTTAGAAGATAGATTAGTTAAAAATTATATCAAAGCGGGTAATTTCAAAGGAGAAATGGATAGAGATATTGTTTTCGGAACGGTTACTAAACCCTTGGAAGGCATCACCCGAAAACCCATTGAAGCATCTCTCGATGAATTATCAAGTAATAACAGAAGCCGAAGTGCAAAATTGAGAGTTGCTACAATTGTCTGATTTGGGATTTTCGATTTGAGATTTTGGATTTAATTTTGAATCTAACAAAATCCCAAATCCCAAATCCCAAATCTCAAATCAAATCATGGCAAAAAACGTATCAAAAAATAAAAATAGAAGCTCCGCAACTTACCGACCAAGTAAGGGGATTTTTGCTTTTTTCGACCGTGTTTTTAACATGGATAAAATATTGGGAGGCAAATTTCCGGCTTCTCAATTGAGATACGTTATCTGGATTTCGGGACTGATTGTCATTTATATTATTTCATCACTCAATGCGGAAAGTCTTATTCATCGAATTGATAAAATGAAGGCAGAAGTAGAAGAACAGCGAGCCGATTTTACTACTCGAAAAGCCGATTTTATGAAGGCTGGAAAGCAATCAGAAATCATCAAAAGAGTTGAACCAATGGGCTTGCAAGAAAACAAAACACCACCTACTAAGATAATTGTGAAAGAATAGCTTTGAGATGTGAGCCATGAGCTTTTAGTAAAAAAAATCTGCTCATTTCTCAAAGCTCATGGCTCAAAGCTAATAAAAAATGAACATCAAAAGAGACATCATATTTAGGGTTCGCCTTATGTTTTTGTTCATCCTCCTTTTTGCGGGGGGAATTGTTTGGCGTATTGTGAAATTACAAACGATTGAGGGCGTAAAATGGCGTGATAAAGCCAAACGTGTGTACGTGAAGGAAAGGGTTGTGGATGCTGTTAGGGGCAATATTTATGCTGCCGATGGTAGTTTATTAGCCACTTCTTTGCCCAAGTATAAATTAGGATTTGACCCACTCGTGTCAATGATTAACAAAGGAAATACCAAAATTTATGATGATGGTATTGATTCATTGTGTCACCTTTTAGCAAATTTTTATGGTGATAGAGACTGGAAAGATTATTATTCAATGATTGATTTAGCTCGCCGAGATAAAGTAAGTTATATTCGATTAAACGAAAGAAAGATTGATTTTCAACAGCGAAAAGCCATGGAAACTTGGCCCATTTTCAGAAATGGAAAATTTAAAGGTGGGGTCGTTTTTGAAAAAACCAATGAGCGTTATAATCCATTCGGAAAGATGGGTTTTAGAACCATTGGCTACAAAAAAGAGAAAGAAAAAGTTGGAATTGAAAATAGTTTTGACTCGCAGTTGGCGGGAACCAATGGGAAAGGTATTTTTGAAAAAATTGTGGGCGGAAGTTGGCGACCGATTGATGGTGGTGAGGAATCTATTCCAATTCCAGGCGTAGATATTCACACGACGATTGATGTAAATATTCAGGATGTGGCGGAAACGTCTTTGATGAAATATTTAAAACAATTGAATGCCGACAAAGGCTGTGTGGTGGTAATGGAAGTGGAGACGGGCGAAATTAAAGCCATGACAAATCTTACTCGTTTACGGGATACCTTGGCGTATGCGGAAACTTACAACCATGCTGTGTTAGGACTTTCAGACCCTGGTTCGGTCTTTAAATTGCCTTCGATGGTGGCCATGATGGAAATAAATTCTGGGCTCACTAACGAAGATTGGGTTCATACGGGAGATGGAACGCTAACGATTGGCAACAAAACCTTGAGAGATACCAAAGCCCACGGAACCATTACGGCGCAACAAGTCTTTGAAACTTCGTCAAATGTGGGTATGGCAAAATTAATGCAAAAATACTTTGGTGGAAAAGAAAGAGAATATTACAAAAAAATGCACGAATTTCATTTGGATGAACCCTTAAATTTTCAATTACGTCCCGATGCTCGGCCAGTAATCAATACGCCAAGATTGGGAGATATAACAGCAATGCCTTGGAATGCAATTGGTTATGGAACGTCTTTAACACCTTTGCAAATGTTAGCATTTTATAATGCCATTGCAAATAATGGAAAATGGATACAGCCAATTATTGTGAAGCAAACCCAAATTGTTGATAAAATTGAAGATGATTATAAGGTTTCTCAAGTGAAATACGAAGAACCTTTATGTAGCAAAGAAACCTTGATAAAGGTGAGAAAAATGTTAGAAGGCGTAGTAGAAAGAGGAACTGCGATGAACATAAAGAATGATTTATATAAAATTGCGGGTAAAACAGGCACGTCTCGGAAGTTTATCAATGGTAAATATCGGGAGGGAATGTATTATACCTCTTTTATCGGATATTTTCCTGCCGATGCGCCCAAATATAGTATTGTCGTGATGATTGATAATCCTCGTGGCGTGAAACAGGAAGCCCTTTTTGCCGCAGAAGCCTCGGCACCCGTTTTTAAGGAAATAGCCGATAAAATTTACGCTTGCGATATCAGAATGCACAAATTGCTTAACACTAAAAATCCAGATGCAAGGCAGTTTGCTACCACCAAGCAAGTCGTTCATACCTCAGATATCAAGGCGATTTGTGGAGAATTTAAAGTAGAAAAAGTGCCTACCAATGAGGGCTGGTCGGTTGTGCGGGGCGATGGTGGCGTTTTGGAATATCAAACTCGCCAAAATCCCAAAAGTACGGTGCCAGATACCCGAGGGATGACGCTGAAAAACGCTTTGTATGTGCTTGAAAACAAAGGGTTTAAGGTCTCATTTAAAGGAGCTGGCAAGGTTATTAGCCAATCCGTGCAACCAGGTGCAACAACCATCAGAAATAGAAATATTGGATTATTATTAAACTAAAGTTCTTGTTAAGTATTTTAAAAATAACCCTTCATTAAAATGTCAATTATTCAAAATCCATCTGAAAAAAACTCGAATAATCCCAAGCAATCTTTCTTGCGAAATGGGTTATTGGGTGCATTGTTGCTTGGTGTAATTTATTTATTTTATACACAATTTGGTCAAAATAAAAAAACTGATTTGACGGTAAGTCAAATTCAAATGAATGCCGAAGAAATCAAGGCAATCAATACTGACCTTGTCCGCTTGAGAGATGATATTAAAGATAATCGAACCAATATTCAGGAAAAGCAAAAGAAAATAGATGCCCTACAAGCCAAATTAGAAACTATTTCTGAGGAACGAAATAACAGTAATGATCGTGAGCGTGAAACGATGATGGCACTTTTGCGAAAGCAAATTGCCCAACTATCGGTTGATAAAACCCGAATACAAGCTCAAATGACCAAAACGATTGGTGAATACGAAGTTAGAATTGCTAACTTTCAGAAGATTTTGCAAGAAAAAGATAGCATCATTTCCTACCAAAAAACAACAATTCAAGAGTTAGAAAGTAACGTTGCCATCAAAAAAGCGGAAGTAAATGAATTGCAGGGCGAACTAAAAGAAACGGATAATATATTGAATATTTTGGATAATAAAATTCACGTAACGGTTACAAACGTAGGATTTTATTCCAACGGTTTTGATGATGCAGATAACGAATTATCTGATTCTAAAAACAAAAAAGACATTTCAGAAATGGGGATTTTTTATTCATTAAGTAGAAAATTACAGAATGATGAAAAATTAATTGCTGAATTGACATTACCAAATAGTGCTATCGTTGGTAAAAAAGAATTTACCAGACAAGACATTGAAAACATTGAAAAGCAATCTGAAAAAAGTGGCGTAGATAGACCCATGAGCATTAAAATTCAGAAAGGCTCATTTGATACGCCTTTGAAAGTGAATTTTTACATCAAAGCAGGAACAGGCGAAAAACATACTTTTTTGATTGATTCAAAATTGATTACAGATTTGAAAGCGAAACAGATTTATTGAACTCAATATCCAAAAAATTAGGCACACGGATTAAACGGATTAGACACGGATATCATTAATAAAAACCGTGTTTAATCCGTGTTCTATTTGTATACTTTAATTGATTTATCTATTATGAAAACACTATCCCAACTTACCGTAAATATTAAAAATAAAACCCTCATCGGCAATCCAGATGTGATGGTTTCTGAAATTACTATCGATTCTCGAAAAGTATCCGAAGATTCCTTGTTTGTGGCTTTGAAAGGAACACAAGTGGATGGACATACCTTTATTCAGAAGGCAATCGAGATGGGTGCAAAATCTATACTTTGTGAAGATTTACCTGAAAACCAGCCTGAAAATGTAACGTTTCTGCAAGTTCAAGATGCTTCCGAAACCTTAGGGTATTTGGCTTCTGAATTTTACGATAATCCTTCTAAAAAACTCAAATTAGTCGGTATCACAGGCACCAATGGTAAGACGACTACAGTGATGTTATTGTTCCGTTTATTCAGAAATTTGGGCTATCGTTGTGGGCTTATTTCCACCGTGCAAAACCAAATTGATGAAGATATTATTCCTTCAACGCATACCACTCCTGATGCGGTTAATCTCAATCAATTATTAGCAAAAATGGCTAAAGCGGGTTGTACTCACGCATTTATGGAAGTGAGTTCGCACGCTGTGGTGCAACACCGCATTACGGGTGTGAGTTTCACAGGCGCAATTTTCTCGAATATTACCCACGATCATCTCGATTTTCACGGTACGTTTGATAATTACATCAAAGCTAAAAAGGGATTTTTTGATGCACTTCCAAAAACTGCTTTTGCTTTAATTAACCTTGATGATAGAAGGGGAGGAGTTATGGTGCAAAATACCAAAGCAAGCATTAAAACGTATTCTTTAGAAACGCTTGCTACCGTGAAAGGACGCATCGTGTCGGACAGTATTTACGGTTTACAAATGGAAATAAATAACCACGATATTCACTTTCAATTGATTGGAACATTTAATGCCTATAATTTGATGGCAATTTACGGAGCAGCAATGCTTTTGGGCGAGGATTCTAACGAAGTTTTAGTAGAAATGTCAGGCTTGAAAACTGCTCCAGGACGTTTTGAGCAAATAGTTTCAATGAAAGACCAAAAGGTAGGAATTGTAGATTATGCCCATACGCCCGATGCTTTGGAAAATGTTTTAAAAACTATTAATCAGATAAAAGACGGCAATCAGCAAGTTATTACCGTTGTGGGTTGTGGAGGAAATCGTGATACGACCAAACGCCCCATTATGGCAAAAATTGCTTGTGAATTATCCAACAAAGTAATCCTAACTTCTGATAATCCAAGAAATGAAGATCCAACTGAAATTTTGGAACAAATGCGTAAAGGTATTCCACCCATTGATTTCAAAAAGACACAAATTATTGAAGACCGAAAAGAAGCTATTTTTTTGGCAGTCAGAGAATTAGCACAGGATGGTGACATTATTTTAGTAGCTGGGAAAGGGCACGAGAACTATCAAGAAATCAAAGGAATAAAATATCATTTTGATGACAAAGAGGCCCTGGCGGAGGCTTTTGAAGCTAACTAAGTATTAAAGAGAGGTAAGCCAAAGGTCCACGAACGATTGCTCGTTTCTGGGTTGGGAAAGGGGTATTATTGGTAATTTGTTGAATATATGCTGATAAACTTTTAAGAAAATTCATGATGAAGAGATAATGTGCGTTGATTTATTTATAGCACAAAGGTTGTACTAAAAAAAATAGGAATCAATACCGTTTAATAAAAGTGCAGAGATTTAATAATTTGATAAAATAGGTTCGGAAGGAGATGTTTGAGCCTATTTGGTATAAAAATAGCTGAATATTGGTTCGACAAATCATTTTAATATATAAAAATGGAGAAAATTTATGAGTTTTCTGGGATAAGTTGCTAAATCTATCAACCCAAATCAGCCATTCTACGAAACAAAATTTGAAATAAAAATGGTTATACGTTATTATTTTATAATCATTTTATTTAATTTATTAGAACAAAGAAAAGGATTAAGCTACTTACATTTCGTTAAATTTTACTTCAAAAATGCCTGTTATTGCGTAAATTGCACGATGCAATCAGTAGAATTCCAAGAAGAAATCACGGTTTTTGCCGACGTGATTATTCCCGTTGCCATTCCGAATTTATATACCTATCGTGTGCCTCGTGAACACGCTACGAGCATTTGTGTGGGGGCGAGAGTCATTGTGCAATTTGGCAAAACGAAGGTCGTAACGGCTGTCGTAGCTAAACTTCATAATACGCCACCCGCCAAATATCAGGCAAAATATGTCCTTGAATTATTGGACGATTCGCCCTTGGTTACACCCCAACAAATTGACTTATTCCATTGGATATCAGAATATTATATGTGTACGGTCGGTGAAGTGTTGAACGTTGCTTTACCGTCTGGGCTCAAAATTTCGAGTCTTTCAAAAGTTCAATATAACCCCGAATTTTCTTATCCCGAATTACTAACCGACCGTGAAGTTTTGATAATCGAAGAGCTGAAAAAACACCAATCTTTGAATTATGATGAACTCGCCCGTTTTGCCGAAGTAAAAAATGTTTACCATATCATTAAGTCTTTAATTCAGAAAAAAGCGATTATTGTTTTTGAAGAAGTTCGTGAAAAATATTCGCCTAAGATTCTGAAAAAAGTAAGGTTAAATGCTTTTTACGAAGAAGAAAATTATCTGAAAGCCCTTTTAGGTGAATTAGAGAAAAAACCAAAACAATTAGATATTCTCTTAAATTATCTTCGTCACGTTCCCGTGTTGCGAACTCCCGAATTGAATCGTAAAGGCTTGGAAAAGAAAGCTTTAGTCAAAGAAGATGTTTCGGATAGTGCTTTGAAAACCTTAATCAAAAACGGAATTTTAGAGCAATTTGAAATTATCGTAAGTCGATTTGAGGAAGATTTAGATTTTGTGGAAGCACCCGTTCCAATTCTTTCAACATCGCAAGAAAAGGCTTTTTCTGAAATTATGAACAGTTTTCAAGACAAGCAAACTACCTTACTGCACGGAATTACGGGAAGTGGCAAAACGGAGGTGTATATCAAACTGATTGAACAGGTTTTAGAAAGTGGTTCACAAGTTTTGTATCTCCTGCCCGAAATTGCTTTGACTACCCAAATTGTCATCAGATTACGGAAAGTTTTTGGGGATAAAATGGGTATTTATCACTCCCGATTTTCGGATAATGAACGGGTTGAAGTTTGGAAAGGCGTTGTTTCTGGTAAATTTCAATTTGTGGTTGGGGTGCGTTCTGCCGTGTTTTTGCCTTTTAATAACTTGGGCCTAATCATTGTGGATGAAGAACATGAAACTTCCTACAAACAATTTGACCCCGCACCAAGATACCACGCCCGAGATGTAGCGGTCGTGATTGCCCACCGACAAAAGGCGAAAGTTTTGTTGGGTTCAGCCACGCCTTCCATCGAAAGTTTTTATAATGCCCAAACTAATCGTTACGGTTTTGTGGAAATGAAAGAACGCTTTGGAAATACGCAATTGCCTGATATTGAACTGATTGATGTTAAAATTGCTCGAAAACAAAAGATGGTAAAAGGCGATTTTTCGGATTTGATGTTGGATAAAGTAAGGCTCAATTTAGAGCAAAAACAACAAACTATTTTCTTCCAAAACCGCCGAGGATATTCGCCTTATATTCAGTGCGAAGACTGTGATACGATTGCTTCTTGCAATAATTGCGATGTCAGTTTGACCTATCATTATAACGGTCAGGAATTGCGTTGTCACTATTGCGGATTTCACGAACCCATGCCCCGAACTTGTCAGGCTTGCGGTTCTGCCAAATTGCGGACGAGAGGTTATGGTACAGAAAAAATTGAAGAAGAATTACAAATTTTGTATCCCTCAGCTAAAATTGCCCGCATGGATTTGGACACAACTCGTACAAAATATGCCTTTCAAACGCTGATAAATGAAGTGGAAAGTGGGGGCGTGGATATGCTCGTGGGTACACAAATGGTAGCTAAAGGGCTTGATTTTGAGAAAGTTAGCTTAGTATGCGTCTTCGATGCCGACCGTATGATTCACTTTCCAGACTTTCGTGCGGCAGAAAGGGCTTTTCAATTATTAACCCAAGTTTCGGGTCGGGCGGGGCGGAGAAGTACGCAAGGAAAAGTATTAATTCAGACCAATAATCCTTCCCAAAAAATCCTGACGCAAATTATTGAAAACGATTATGTGGGTTTATACAAAGACGAAATAAAAGAGCGAGAAGATTTTCAATATCCGCCCTTCACCAGACTTATTCAATTGACTATCAAACATATAGATGAACCAATGGCCGAAAAAGCCGCCATTGAATTAGCCAATAAATTATCCGAAAAACTGAGCAAGCAAAGAGTTTTAGGGCCAGAAAAACCCTTGGTAGAACGCATCAGAAATCAGTTTTTGTTTGAAATAATGGTCAAATTAGAGAAGACTTTAAACCTAAAAGCCGCCAAAGAATTCATTGCCGAGGAAGTAATGAATATCAGATTATCAAAGGATTTTAAAGGGGTTTCTATGGTAGTGGATGTGGATTGTGGGTAAAGGATTGGAATAAATACTGATGGCATGACTCAAAGTCATGCCATCAGTATAATTACAACAAAAACCCTACTTCTCCAACATCTCCCTCAAAGCCTTATCAGTTTGAAAACCAACGGCTCGCATGACCATTTTACCGTCTTTGAAAATTAAAAATGTTGGGATTTCATCTACTTTAAAATCGGCTACTAATGCCTTGTTTGCGTCTGAATCTACTTTTTCTATGGCAACTTTATCACCCAATTCAGCCTTCAATTTATCAACTGTGGGCATCATTTTTAGACAAGGAGCACACCACGTTGCGTAGAAATCTAACATGACCACTTTACCGCCTTTCAATAAATTATCTAAATATTCTTTCGACATCGCATTTTTTGAATCCGCTGGTTTTACGCCTTCTACGGGTTTCATTTTGGTAGTCCATTTCAAATAGCCACCGCCCATTTCATAAATTTCTTTGAAACCATTTTGTCGCATGATGTTGGCAGCCTCGGCACTTCTTCCACCCGATAGACAATAAACAAAAATGGGTTTGGTTTTATCCAAAGTCTGAATTTTTTCTGCAAAATCTGGACTTTTATAATCCACGTTTTGGGCTTTTGGTAAATGTCCACCACCGAATTCGCCCGTGGTGCGTACATCTACGAGTTGAGCGTTTTGCGTTTCAGCATATTTTTTCTCAAAATCGTCGGTTGACAAAACTTGTGAGAGGCAAATTACCTGATTTGCAAAATATAATATGGTAAAAAATATAATTGAACGAATATTATTTTTCATTTTTTTGAGTATTAATGCTATTACTGATTTAAACTATTGGAAAAGTACAAACAATTTTGAAAAAAGGATTAATTTTGAAGTTTGAAAAGAGAAGTGTTCAATTTTCAAGTCTCAATGTTCGGCTTTCAACATTTTACTATTGATAAAATATTGATTTTTGAATAATGAAAATTACAAAATAATAACGTTTTAAAATTATTTTATTTTATATTTTCGCTAAATATAGAATAAAATCAAAAACAAAATCTAAGCAAAATGAGTGCAATTAAGTCCGTACACGCAAGACAAATTTTGGATTCTCGTGGAAATCCAACAATCGAAGTAGATATTCATACCGAAGACGGTGCTTTTGGACGTGCCGCTGTGCCTTCGGGTGCTTCAACGGGTATTCACGAAGCCGTTGAGTTACGTGACGAAGATAAAAGTGTTTATGGTGGCAAGGGTGTTTTGAAAGCCGTTGATAATGTAAATACAAAAATTGCTGAGGAACTTTGGGGTATGGAAGTTTCTGAACAAAGTATGATTGACCGTATCATGATTGATTTGGACGGTACGCCAAACAAGGGAAATTTAGGAGCAAATGCTATTTTGGGCGTTTCTTTGGCAGTAGCTAAAGCAGCGGCTCAAGAGTCTGGTTTGTCATTATATCGTTATATTGGTGGTGTTAATGCCAATACTTTGCCAGTGCCAATGATGAACATTTTGAACGGTGGTTCGCACGCTGATAACTCGATTGACTTCCAAGAATTCATGGTTATGCCCGTGAAAGCTGAGTCATTCTCGCACGCTTTACGCATGGGAACTGAGGTTTTTCATGCGTTGAAAGGTGTGTTGAAATCGAAAGGATATTCAACTAACGTAGGGGATGAAGGTGGTTTTGCTCCAAACATCAAATCTAACGAAGAGGCTATCGAAATCGTTTTGCAATCAATTGAAAAAGCAGGTTTCAAGCCAGGTGAAGATATTTTCATCGCAATGGATGCTGCTGCTTCTGAATTTTATGACGAAAAAACTGGTCTTTATACTTTCAAGAAATCGGATGGTAAGCAATTGAATAACATGGAAATGGCCGCTTATTGGAAGACTTGGGCGGATAAATATCCAATTATTTCTATCGAAGACGGTATGGCTGAAGACGATTGGGCTGGTTGGGCAGAACAAACTCGTTTGTTAGGAAAACAAATCCAATTAGTAGGTGACGATTTGTTTGTAACGAACGTGAAACGTTTACAAATGGGAATCGAGCAAGGAATTGCGAATGCTGTGTTGGTGAAAGTAAACCAAATCGGTTCTTTAACTGAAACAATTGATACCATCAATTTAGCGAAACGTAATTCATACAAAAACATTATGTCGCACCGTTCTGGCGAGACTGAAGATTCAACAATTGCTGATTTAGCGGTTGCTTTGAACACGGGTCAGATCAAAACTGGTTCGGCTTCTCGTTCAGACCGTATGGCGAAATATAATCAATTGCTTCGTATCGAAGAGGAATTAGGAGCAAATGCTTATTTCCCAGGATTGAATATGTAATCATAAATATTGGCAAAAAGCCCTTTCAGAATTTTCTGGAAGGGCTTTTTGTGGTTTAATATTTTAACAAAACAAAAAGAGACGCTGAAATTCAACGTCTCTTTTTGTTTAATTTATCTCGAAAGGTACAAATTTCGTTCCCCATAAACCTTTCTGAAAAAATCATCTTTCAGTGAATCTATGAAATAAATTGCTTCTCCTGTCGATTTCATTTCTGGTCCTAATTCCATGTTTACATTCGGGAATTTATTGAATGAAAATACGGGTATTTTGATGGCATAACCTTTTTTCTTAGGTTGAAAGTTGAAATCTTTTACTTTCGCTCCCAACATCACCTTCGTTGCGTAATTCACGTAAGGTTCTTGGTAGGCTTTGCAAATAAACGGAACCGTCCGTGATGCTCTCGGATTGGCTTCGATGATATAAACAATTTCGTTCTTCACGGCAAATTGGATATTTAGTAAGCCTTTGGTTTTCAGAGCGATAGCGATTTTTTTGGTATGGGCTTCAATTTGTTTGATAACATTTTCGGATAAATCAAACGGAGGCAAAACAGAATGTGAATCGCCTGAGTGAATCCCTGCGGGTTCGATGTGTTCCATGATTCCGATGATATACACATCTTCGCCATCACATATTGCATCGGCTTCTGCTTCAATCGCATTTTCAAGGAAATGGTCAAGCAAGATTTTATTTCCTGGAATATCTCTTAAAATATCAACTACGTGTTGTTCCAATTCTTGTTCGTTGATGACAATTTTCATCGACTGCCCACCCAATACATACGAAGGACGCACCAACAATGGAAAACCTAATTCACGACTCACCTCAACGGCATGGTCTGCCGATTCAACTACACCAAACTTAGGAAAAGGAATCTCATTTTCTTGTAATAAAGCCGAGAAAGCCCCTCTATCTTCCGCCAAATCAAGGGCTTCAAAAGAAGTACCGATAATTTTGATGCCGTATTTAGACAATTTTTCTGCTAATTTCAATGCTGTTTGTCCGCCCAATTGAACGATAACACCTTCTGGTTTTTCGTGTTGAATGATGTCGTAAACGTGTTCCCAGAAAACGGGTTCAAAGTATAATTTATCGGCAATGTCAAAATCTGTCGAAACTGTTTCGGGATTCGAGTTAATCATAATCGTTTCATAACCCGCTTCTTTCGCCGCTAAAATTCCATGAACACACGAATAATCAAACTCAATTCCTTGTCCAATTCTATTAGGGCCAGAACCCAAAACCACCACTTTCTTCTTATTCGTAGAAATGGACTCATTATCCAAGGTTTCAGAACCTTGCGAGAATGTTGAGTAGAAATAAGGCGTTGAGGCTTCAAATTCTGCCGCACAAGTATCCACACATTTATATACCCGTTTGATACCTAAGTTATTTCTTTTGTCGTAAATCTCTGATTCTAAGCAATTTAAAGAATAAGCGATTTGTCTATCGGCAAAACCTTTATGCTTGGCTTCTTCTAATAAATCCTTTGGAACGTTGATGAGATTAAATTTCTCCATTTCGTTTTCAACTCGGACTAAATCTTCAATTTGGTATAAAAACCATTTGTCAATTTTGGTAGTTTGTTGAATCGTTTTGAAAGATATTCCAATTTTGAAGGCATCATAAATATGGAAAAGGCGATTCCAAGAAGGATTTGCCAACGAGTGCATAATAGCATCTTGGTCACGCAAACCTTTGCCGTCTGCACCCATTCCATTCCGTTTAATTTCAAGTGATTGACAGGCTTTTTGGAGCGCTTCTTGGAAGTTGCGACCGATACCCATTGTTTCACCCACTGACTTCATTTGGAGTCCCAAAGTTTTGTCGGCACCTTTAAATTTATCGAAATTCCAACGAGGAATTTTCACGATAACATAATCAAGGGCAGGCTCAAAATAGGCGGAAGTTGTGCCAGTTATGGCATTGTTTAATTCATCTAAGTTATAACCAATCGCCATTTTTGCGGCAATTTTTGCAATTGGATAACCCGTTGCTTTCGATGCTAACGCCGACGAGCGAGAAACCCGTGGATTGATTTCGATGGCAATAATATCATCATTTTCAGGATTTAACGAAAACTGTACGTTACATCCACCCGCAAATTGACCAATGGCATTCATCATTTTGATGGCCATATCACGCATTTTCTGATAAATGGTATCTGGCAAAGTCTGAGCAGGAGCCACCGTGATAGAATCTCCTGTGTGAATTCCCATTGGGTCAAAGTTCTCAATTGAACAGATAATAATTACGTTTCCTAAGTTGTCACGCAATAATTCTAATTCATATTCTTTCCAACCTTTAATAGATTGTTCCACTAATACTTCGTGCGTTGGCGATGCGTGCAAACCTTTATTGAGGGCAGCATCAAAGTCTTTTGCATCATTGACGAAGCCTCCGCCCGTTCCGCCAAGCGTAAAAGAAGGACGAATTACTAAGGGGAAACCCGTTTCTTGGGCAATTTCTTTTCCTTCCAAAAATGAGCGAGCAGTACGTCCTTTACAAACGCCAACGCCAATTTCAATCATTTTCAGACGGAATTTTTCACGGTCTTCGGTGGTTTCAATCGCCTTAATATCCACGCCAATTAGTTCCACACCGTATTTTTGCCAAACACCCGCAGAATCACAGTCGATAGCTAAATTTAAGGCCGTCTGACCACCCATAGTTGGCAAAACGGCATCAATTGGAATGCCTTCGGCTTGATGTTTTTCTAAGATTTCGATAATAGAATTCTTATCGAGCGGTTTCAAATAGACATAATCGGCATTGAGCGGGTCTGTCATAATGGTGGCAGGATTGGAATTTATCAAGGCAACCTTGATGCCTTCTTCACGCAATGAGCGAGCCGCCTGTGAACCTGCATAATCAAACTCGCAAGCCTGACCGATAACAATTGGACCTGAACCGATAATAAGAACGGACTTAATGGAAAGATTTTTTGGCACTTTTTTATTTTTTTAGGAGATTATTCATTTGACGTACCTTGCCTACGCCTCAAAATTCCACAAAGTTAATACAAAGCACCGAAACTGAAAGGCTTGTTTTTTATTTCATTGATTTTTTAAATTTATTCTTGAAGAAGTTAAAAATGTTTAACTAACAATTCACTAACAGACTGGGGTGAGTTTGTTGAGTAATTTGCTTAAACTATTTCCCACTCTTAAAAATAATATTAATTTCCTGAAAAGAACTACTCTACTATTACTCGTCCTCTATTGCTCCTTCGCTGGATTCTCTGAAATATAAAAGCGTAATCGTTCTCAATTAACAGTTTTTATCATTAAAATCTTATTTATGTGGACAAAAAGCAAAATCAGGCTTAATCTCATACATTAAGAAAGGTTCAACTTTTTGCTTAAATTGGGCAGTAGCCAATACTCACGTTGTTGGCAAAATTGGAGATGATAAAGGTAATTGGAAACCCATTGTTGATACTGTGTTTTCAAATATTGAACATTTTAACGATTACCGTAAAAGTTGTCCGAAAGTAAATGGAGCTATTTACGTAATCAACGGTAATTCTGAAATAGAAGTAAATAATCGTAAAACTATTGATATGGATACCATTTGCCATTACCAATTTTAGGGTGGTAAATAGTGCAAAAACTAAAAGAATACCGCTTTCAGTTTCGGATAAATTCGTCAGAATTAGAACGGAAACTACATCGGCAGAAAATGACACGATTTATATTGAAACAAGTCGAAATACTTGGGTATCAACAAGTAATTTTTCAAAAGTATTTTCTGAATTGAAACGTCTCGGAAAAATACTCCTGACCCACATCCGCTTTATTTTGTTAATAATCAAGAAATTGACGCTGAAAAATTAAAACAGTACAAACCCAAAAAACTCGAATTTGTGGAATCCTTAGAAGGTTGTGATGCTATTTCGAGATACGGAAAACGGGCTGAGTTTGGCGTGGTTATTTATCGAAAAAAGAAAATAGAATAAAACGTCAATAGGCAATAAATCAGTTTTATTGCCTATTTTTTTTAACTTGCAACCACATCGTTATCAGTAGGTAACATAGATAACAAAAATCAACAAATCCATTAAACGCAATCCTCATAAACAACTTGAAAACAAAAAAATAAAAGAAAGCTAATGTCTATTTTTCTATGT
>JBBAKY010000083.1:0-16888 GCA_040403295.1 Arcicella sp. | reverse complement strand
CTTAGTCATTTCCATCTCAGAAATCATCTTTGTTCCTTTTCCATCGCCTTTATAATGCCACATCGAACTGCTATAAATTAATCCTTCAATGTGGTATTCATTCGCATACAACAACATTCTGATAAAAGAATCTACATCGTCAATTTCACCATCGGTCGTCACGATTGTTCTTGGTTTTTCAAGGTTATTTTGAGCTTTTATTTCGCTGGAACTTGTAGTCAACAGCCATAACAGCACTAAGAATAAGGCTTTTTTCATTATTTGTTTTTGGATTATGGCATTGTAATGCGTAACTCAATTGCAATGCCTTCAAATGTATATCAAATTATTACTAAAACAAAAAACCTTGCTCAGAAACTAAGCAAGGTTTATGTAATCAAGCATTTATATAATATTTTTATTCAGTCAATAAAGTAGCCCGAATTACTTTTTTATCTAATTTTCCAACGGATGTTTTGGGAATCGCAGAAGCAAATTCTACTGAGCTTGGAATGGTCCAAGCAGTGATGGTATTGTCATCTACATAACGTTGCATAAAGGTTTTTAGATCTTCTTTCGTCATGTTTTTCCCTTCCCTCAAAACAATCATTGCGTGTGGACGTTCACCCCATTTTGCGTCTGGAATGCCCACAATGGCCACTTCTTGGACGGCTTCGTGTTGTCCAATCATATTTTCTAAATCAATAGAACTTACCCATTCGCCCCCCGTTTTGATAACGTCTTTAATTCGATCGGTTATTTTTAATGAATTATTTGAATTCATCGTAGCTACATCACCGGTGTGCAACCAGCCATCATGCCATAAATCTTCTGATTTATCGGGTTCGTTAAAATAACCTTGCGTTAACCAAGGCGTTCGTGCGGTAACTTCACCAATGGTTTCACCGTCTTTTGGCGCAGTATTTCCTTCGTCATCTATAAGCCTCAAATCCACAAACATTGCGGGCGTTCCCGAACGAGTACGAGCTTCTACTTGAAAATCAATATCAGGGTTTTGTTTGTCTTTCGGACTGACATAAACTGTTGAAAGAATGGGACAAGTTTCGGACATTCCGTAACCCGTAATCACATCCACACCCCGTTTAATCGCTGCTTTTGCCAGTACTTTTGGTAAGGCAGAACCACCAATGACTACTTTCCATTTAGAAAGGTCAATATTTTGGGTGGCAGGATGCGAAACAAACATCTGTAGAATGGTTGGAACGCAATGAGAAAATGTCGCTTTTTCTTTGACAAAACACTTTAAAACCGTTTCTGGGTCAAATTTTCCGATATAAACTTGTTTGGTATTACACAAGGTTGCCACGTAAGGGAATCCCCATGCGTGGACGTGAAACATGGGCGTAAGTGGCATATAAACATCCGAATTATTGAACCGACAAGCACCATCAATCGCACTAAATGTAAGTCCAACGGACAAGGTATGCAAAACCAATTGACGATGCGTAAAATAAACACCTTTAGGGTTTCCTGTTGTACCTGTCGTATAGAATGTTGTTGCCACCGCATCTTCGTCAAAATCTTCAAAATCGTAAACATCAGATTCTTTACTCAATAACTCTTCATATTCACCCACAATTGGTAAAGAAATGTCTTTTGAATATTCTCCACCATCTGCGCAGACGATAATACTTTTTACCGTTTTCATTTCCTTCGATAAGGATTCTAATAAAGGCAAAAAGTCTGAATGGCAGATAATTACAACATCTTTAGCATGATTGATTGTGTAAAGAATTTGTAAGGCAGATAAACGCCAATTGATGGTATGAAGAACATTTCCCGTCATTGGAATTCCGAAAAAACACTCTAAATAACGATGCGAATCGTAGTCTAAAACCGCAATGGTTTCGCCACCATCAAGCCCTAATTTTTTAAAAACATTAGCTTGTTTTCTTACCCGCCGATTTAGCTCAAAATAGTTGTATCTTACTTGGTCTTTATAAACTATTTCGTTTTCAGGTTCAATCATAGTAGAATAAGCCAAAATACTTTTGATGAGTAGTGGAAATTTAAAGGCTCTACTGGCTGAGGGTAATCTTCTGACCTTCATAGAATTATCATAAAATATGTAAAATGATTAATGTTTTTCAAAGATAATAAAACATACGTAGAAAGTGTAGAAAGAGACTTTATTTTTCGATGTAGTGAATTTTTCCTAAAAAAAGTATATTTTTGATAAACAGAAACAACCTTTTAATCCCCAAAACCGTCTCTAACTAAATAACCCAACGCTGTTATTAGGAGGGAAAACTTAATTCTCAACATATCAAGCAGTTATAATTTTAGATAATGTTTGTGGATAAACCTTAGATTTTTAAAATGAACTGACCGTTTAAAAAGTTTGAATATTTTTCTATGGTTTATACCCGTTCTTAGCTTAAATTTACCAATATTTTAAATTATATCTGAAATTTAGACAAACAGTACTTTTATTTAATTAATTTATTTTCTGAATTATTAACATATTATACTGGTTTTAATCTTAACCTACAATTCTTATCCAAATATTATTAATTATGAGCAACCTTACTAATAAGACCTTGTTAGCCCTCCTTTTTGTGGCAATGTCTGTTATCTCTTGGGCAAATAAGTCGCCAAACGACAAAGAAAATCCCTCCGCTAAAAAGACCACTAAAGTAGCAATTCCACCAGCATCTCCAGGCGTTACCTATTTGGGAGTAGATAGATGCGGTTATCAATCAGCAGGAGATGCCAGAAGCTCTGTTATCTTACAATCGCAAGGTTGCGGAAATGGCTTTATTCAGTGGTATAATGCTGGCGACAAGAGTAATCTTGGCAGAAATAATGTCGGGAACAAAAAATATTTAGACGTACTTTTTGACATTTCTGTTTACGCTACTTGTACGGAATTTGGCGAAGAAAGTGCTCCTTCTCAAACGCTGTTTATCAAATATTTGTCAGCTCCAAGTTTCCAACCTGTTATTACACAGGACAAAAAAGTGGTTTGTGACGGTGAATTAATTACTTTACAATCAAGTCTTACCGACCCGAAATTTATTTATCGTTGGGAAAGAGGTATTGTTCAAACTCCTACTCTTGGGAGTTTAATTGATAATACCACTATTGGGCAAGGTTCGCCAACATTGAAAGCAAAAATTTCTGGATATTATTACTTATCAGTAATTTCTCCAGACTGTCCACAAATACCTGTATATGCAAAAGGGCAAGTTTATGCAGAATTTTATTCAGTACAAAAACCAAAAGTAATTGCCAGTGATACTGTTTTCTGTGAAGATAAAACGGTTTCATTAAAAGCGGATAGTTCTCAATTTGTAACCAGCTACTCATGGTACGTTAATGGTACAAAGCAAGATAGTTTGGGTGCAAAAAGTTTCATTAAAGCATTCAACAAAACCGCAAAAATTCAAGTCCAAACGATGGAAAGCCGATTGGGTTGTAAATCACCTTTGTCGGATGTAGTTTCATTAAGAACATTAAGAGTTCCTGCAAAACCAGTAATTACGCCTTCTAAAAAAGGAGCGGCAATTTGTCAAGGAGATACTTTGAGTTTAACTTCCTCATTAGGTTTCAAGTATAAATGGAGCAACGGAGCCATAACGCCAAGCATCAAAAATATTAGTACGGTTGGAATATATACCGTTCAAGTAATTGATACGAGTGGTTGTATATCAAAAGCATCTGATACCACAACGATTACCGTTTTCAATTTACCCACAAAACCTGTTATTTCAGCCAGTGGGCCTTTGGCATTTTGTAGCGGTGGTAATGTAACGTTAACTTCAACACCAAATACTGCTTATATTTGGAGTAACGCTGCGATTACTCGTGCCATTACCATCAGTGCTTCGGGAGATTTTACGGTTGCTGTTAGAGATGCAAATTTATGTCTTTCACCAACTTCTGATCCTGTGAAAGTTACGGTTTATGCACTTCCTGCAAAACCAGCGATTACGGCAGGTGGACCACTTTCTTTCTGTGCTGATCAAAGTGTTATTTTGACAGCCTCTAATTTAGCAAATGGCGAAGTAACTCGTTACCGTTGGAATACCACAGATTCAACGAAATCTTTGACCGTTAAGACTTCGGCAACCTTCACCGTTCGTGTACTTGACCCACGGAATTGTTTGTCGCCAGCATCCGACCCAATTACGACCATCGCCTTACCATTACCGATTGCACCAACTGTTGCGGCTGATGGCCCTTTAGCTTTCTGTTCAAGAAGTAATGATGATTATACAAAACCAAACACCGTTAATTTAGTAGCAACTATTTCATCAACAAGTACAAACGTTATCACTTGGAGTACGGGCTTTGTTGGAAAAACCTTACCATTGACAGCAATTGGTGCCGATGGTAAATTTGTTGATATTTCACGTGACTATACTGCTACTGTGAAGGATGCAGTTACGGGTTGTGTTTCGCCAAAATCAATTCCATTAACAATTGTTGTAAAAGATAATCCAGACGTATCAGCCTCAAGTATTGCCAAAGATGGTACATTTACCTTGAAAGCCGTAAACTTCCCTGATGGAACAGATTATGAATGGAGATTTGGAACAGAAGTTTTGACCTTTAAAGAAGCAGTTATTAAAGCCAATCGTTATGGAGATTATACAGCACGCAGAAAAACAGTATTTACAGTGCCATCTCCAACGAACACTTTGTCTTGTTTCTCTAATTTTGTAAAACTATTTACTTTTAAAGAAGACCCAGATTTTAAAGGACTTTCTATTTATCCTAATCCAAGCAACGGTTTATTGACCATTGAAACGTTAGCGGATTATGACAATGCGGAGATTATCATTTATGACCTTTTGGGGAGATTAATTTATACAGGAAGCGTTCCATCAGTAAAAGGAAAATTAATTCTGGATTTAAG
Organism: Arcicella sp.; assembly: GCA_040403295.1. Classification (GTDB taxonomy): domain Bacteria; phylum Bacteroidota; class Bacteroidia; order Cytophagales; family Spirosomataceae; genus Arcicella. The sequence goes on along the minus strand of JBBAKY010000083.1, from coordinate 12,027 downwards.
AAATCAAACGGAAGGTGAATATATGTTACGTTTCAAAGCTAATGGTTTTGATCTGACAAAACGTATTATTATTGATAGATAGATTTAGATTTATAATTTTAAAAAAGCCTTCTCAATTCACATGGGAAGGCTTTTTTCGTTATCTTCGTATCTAAAAAGAGCCTTAGCTCGAAGCAATTAGTTTCATAAATAACCAATAAATTTCTTAACATGAAAAAAATATCCTTCATTCTCATCCTTGTATTTATTTCCTCTCAAATCAATGCCCAATGGATTAAACAGGCGGCTAATACCGAAGCAAGTTTTCGTGCTGTTTGTGCTATTTCAAATGAAATTGTCTGGATCGGTGGCTCAAAAGGAACGTTTATCAAAACAATAAATGGGGGTAAAACTTGGGAAACTAATCAAGTAAAAGGAGCGGAAATCTTAGATTTTAGAGATGTTCATGCTTTCGATTCACAAACGGCTATCTTGATGAGTGCAGGTGAGGCAGAAAAAGGAAACGCCAAATTTTACAGAACAACCAACGGTGGAAAATCGTGGGAAATTGTCTATCAAACTACTCAGAAAGGTATATTCTTTGATGGAATAGACTTCTGGGACAAGCAAAATGGCATAGCATTTAGCGACCCGATTGATGGTAAATTCTTTATCATCAAAACAAAAGATGGTGGTAAAACTTGGCTACCAGTTAATCCTGCAAATATTCCTTCAATGCAAGAAAATGAAGCTGCTTTTGCTGCCAGCGGAACGAGTCTTGTCACAAGTGGGCGTAAGAATGCTTATATATGCACGGGCGGAGGCGAGTTTGCCCAAATCTATAAAACTGAAAATCAAGGCGAAATTTGGTCGGTTGTGAAAACCAATATGCCCGCAGGAAAAACGAATGGTTTATTTGGGTTAAGGTTTTGGAACGACCGTAATGGAATCGCAGTAGGAGGTGATTATCAAGAAGTTACGAAGCCAATTCCTAATGTTTTGCTGACTTCTGATGGTGGAAAAACTTGGCAAGATACTCCGCAAACAACTCCTGTTGGGTTGAAAGAAGGTGTTTCGATTTACCAAAAAAAAATCTTGATTGCGGTTGGCCCGTCGGGGACTTGCTATTCAAAAGATTTTGGAAAATCTTGGATAATGATTGATAAAACGCCATTTCATGCCATTAGTATTTCGGGAAATGGAATTTGGGCAGTAGGGGGAAGGGGAAGTATTTATAGGCTGAATGATAAAATTTTAGAATAATACTTGCCATACAATAAGGAAACAGAACTGCCCAATGTTACCGAATGCGATGTCAAGTAATTCTTCTCAAATCAACGGTATGCAAGTCCAATGAAGTGGGTGAATTACTGGTATGACTTACGTTAGTGTCAATACTGAGGTTAAAAGATACAACGACTTTGGCATTGAAGGTTTAATTAATAAACCTGGTCAAGGACTTAAGCCAATTCTTAATCGCAGTGGCTCCTATCTTAGATTTGTGTGTTAAATTTTTCCAAGAATTTGTAACTTGGAAAATCTCTCAAAATGAGAGAAAACCAGAACCAGCCTTACCTTCAGCGGCTGATATTTACATCAAAAATAGGCTAATATTTGGCTTGAATAAGCAACCCAAATAAAGGCGAGTATGGGTATTTCTATAAAATAGATTCACAAAAAACGGACTTTACGCTTATAAAAATCGTGAATATTTCAAATTGTGGACCCCTAAACACCCTGTTATTATTCAAATAGACCGTTCAACGGCTCTTACAGAGCAATTCGTTAAAAGTATTATAGTTTTAAGAACACACCTGTTCGATGTCATTGCCACCGAAGGTCTAATTACAACAAATGAATTTAAGGACATTACTGACCCTAAAAAGTAGGTTCGTTACAGTGGATTCGTTCCCTTTGAACATTCATCAGGTAAATACAAAGGCAAATCAAAGGTCAGCAATAAACAAAATAAAAAAGTGAAGGCGTAGTTCCATAACGGAGCGATATCTGACATCCAACACTGTAAACCAATTAAGGAATACTACCAACGAAAAGTCAGCGAAGGTAAAATGAAATCCTCGTATTTAACAATGATTGAAACAAGTTGCTGTATGGGAATAAAAATATAGCAAATCCGTTAATATTAGCACTTTAAAACTTTTTTAAAAGCCTTGACGGACGATATAAAAGAATAAAAATATAGGCCTGACCCAGGTTTAGATATTCTTAAAATTGAATTAATTGCCAAGTTAGAGCAACTTTCCAGTCAAGGATCCATTAATTTCTCCTTCTGTAATGAAAGCCATATATGTAGTGAAGATTATATTCAATTTCTCAATGAAGATATTTGCATACCCCTTGAAAAGGGTTGTAAAACCACTATTTGGTTGGGTACTTATCAGTCGATATAATCAACATTACTGGGCTACAACAGAGTAAAATATTAATGCAAGATTTATATTTGAACAATTAGAAAAATTATCATTTCAAATACAAACCTTTACCATACTTGATAACGATGGTATTCATAAGGTTAAAATCATTTAATAGCAATTGAAATTTTGGGCAAGAAGAGGACTATTGATTATTTATAAAATCAAAGTTCAATTCTCTTCTCAAACACATCTTTCAATCGTTGGTCGTGCGTAACAACTACCAAACTCGCTCCAATTTCTTGAATTTGTCTTTTTAATAAATCAATGACTTTCAGACAGTTATCATCATCCAAACTTGAGGTTGGTTCATCCGCCAAAATCACCGAAGGCTTGTTCATCAATGCCCGTGCAATGCTCACCCGCTGCTGTTCTCCTTGCGAAAGTTGGGTTGTTTTTTTCGATAGATGTTCGGCAAAACCCAAACTTTCAGCCAAATGTTGAGCCATCTGTTTTGCTTGATTTTTGCCCGCTAAATAATTGGCTAACAACAAATTATCCATCACCGAAAGCGAATGAACAAAGTGTGGTTTTTGGTAAATAATCCCCACATTTTTTGCCCTAAAATCTGCCGCTTTACTGACCGACAATTGACTGATTTCTTGATTGTTTATTTGAATATTTCCACCCGTAGGTTTCAATAAAAGTGCCATGAGATGCAGGAAAGTAGTTTTTCCTTTGCCCGATTTACCCAAAATGAGCATCGTTTCACGGTTGGAACAAGAAAAATTGGGGAAGTCAAAACGCTTTTCGTGCGTGTATGAAAAAGTTAGGTTTTGGGTTGCAATCATGGGGTCTGGGGTAAACGGTTAAGGCAATTTCGGTTCACGGTGAACGGTAAATGGTGAACGGTTTGTCAGTGAAAATTCTCATCACAAATATAATTAAAAACCATTTAAGTTTAATCGTATTCCTAATGGTTGTATTTTTTTATCCCACCCCGTTTACCGTTCACCGTGAACCATTGACTATTTTTACCATTCACCGTGTTCCGTTCACCGATAAGCCTGGCGTTTTTCCGAACTTCTCTTTGAAAGCCTTTATAAAATGCGAAACGCTTTCGTAACCAATTTCCATGCTGATTTCTGAGACATTTTTATGCGTATTTTCTAACTGTAAACCTGCATATTCGAGTCGTTTATTTTTAATCCAATGAGCGGGCGAAGTATCAAATTTTTCTTGGAAATCACGTTTGAATGCAGACAGACTTCGACCCGAAAGCCTTGAAAGTTCATCCAGAGAAAGCAGTTTCAAATAGTACGATTGCATCAAATATTCCAAATCAACTTTTTCACCTTTGTATAAGCTAAATAAAATGCTTTTGAACTGTTCAGAGGTATCAATTTCGAGAATATGAAGTAATAATTCTTGCAATTTTAACCGTAAAAAATGATTCAAATATTGCGTTTTGAGGTTAAAGTAAGGGAAAATAGATTCGGTAAATTTGTTTAAACTTTCGGTAATTTCAAAGACTAAAAGCGTTGAATTTTCTTCATTTCTGAGGGCAGTATTTTCAAATAATTCTAAATGTTGTCCCACAAATTCCTTCAATAATTTCTCATTAAAAAAGAAAACTAAACTTCTATAATTTGTATCAATCGTTTCCTGCATCAGATAATATCCCCGTCGAATAAAGACAATATTCCCTTTGCGAACGTGGATAGTTTGGGTAGCTGAAACAAATTTTTTCTCCCCTTCCAACACAAAAATAACGGCGTGTTCTTCAAAAAAAACCTCATTTTTGAGCGGAGGGTCTTGATTTCGGTACGCCACAAAAGTCATATCCTGAATTTTCAAGGACTGAAATTCGCCAGCGTGTATGAGGGAAGGGACTCTTATCATTGTCTTTGTTAAAACTGTAAATGTATCAAAAGAATTAAACGGGTGGAATGATTTTTTGGATAAATAAAACGCTAATATTAGCAATATTTTCACCCTTTTAAAATAAACTCACATCATGAAGAAAATCCTCTTCTCTTTCGCCCTTTTTTGCTTGTCTTTCGCTTCGTTATTTGCTCAGGAATTTGCTGGAAAACGAATTATTAGTGGAAGTCTCTCTATGAATCTCAATACTATTAATTTGGACAGAAAAAATGCAACATCATCCAATCCAAATTCTACGACATCCACATTTGGACTAAATTCAACATTTCTAACGGGAAAAATTAGAGCAAATAACACTTACACAGCTTATGGGTTTAAATTAGGTATTGACCATTCATCTAATCTAACATCACAAAATTCGAGTTCATCAAATTACACCATTGGACCAGTAATTCAGTTTGGTAAATTTGTTAAAGTCTTTGACCAATTTTATTACGCTCCCAATGCCACATTTGGTATTTCTGGAAATTTCTATTCAACTTCTCCAAATCTTTACAATACTAAATCAATCGGGTTTGGAGTATCAGCGGGTGTAGCTCCTTTAAATTTTGTTTATCAGGTAAAGGATAATTTTCTTTTAAATATCACTTTGGGCGGGGCAGGAATTAATTATAATTATTCTGGCTCAACAAGTGATACTGGTAGTTCGAGTATTAATAATCTTTCCGTTTATGGTAGTATTAGTAACTTTTCAAGCCTGGGCGCCTATTATTTATTCTAAAAAATAAGGGGGCAGACTATTTAAATCTGCTCTTTATTTCCTACCATTTCACCGCATCACCCTTCTCAATTCCTTTCCTTTTGCAATATCCCGCATTCACTTCCAAGACATATTTTGCATTTTCAAAAGAGGGGATTTGCTCTTCTGAAAAAGGCGTTCGGTTGGCTTGAATGGTTACGATTTTCTTGGATTCGTCTAAAAATAAAATATCTAAGGGAAGATACGTATTTTTCATCCAAAAGTTACGGGGCTGACTATCGGCAAAGATAAAAACCATCCCACAACTATCGGGCATCGTGCGTCTATACATAAGACCTTGCGTGGTTTCTGCCTCATTATCCGCAATTTCAATGGTAAGTTTCTCTTGATTTTTCAGGAAAGTCAATTCTCCTTCTTTCTTAAATTGAGGTTCGGTAACGGTTGAATTATCGGTAGGATTTTCTGTAATTGATTCATCTGAATTCTTAGAAAAATTTAAAATACCAGTTGAGATTAATCCACCGAAAATCAGGACGATTACTAAGATGATGGCAACTATTTTTTTCATGGTTTTGTATTAATTTTCCGTAAATTTACCATTCCCACATTAGCTTTTCAATAAACCATGAAAAAAACACTACTAATTCTTTGCTCATTACTCATAGCTCAAAGCTCACTACTATTGGCTCAAAAAATCTGTTTTTATAATGGAAAAATCTACACTATCGATGCTCGTAGTTCGGTTGCGGAGGCAGTTGTAGTTGAAAATGGGCGGATTTTATTCGTGGGTTCAACGCCCGAAGCCCGTGCCGCTTGGTCAGATAGTCGGACGAAAATGGTGAATTTGGAAGGCAAATTAATGCTCCCAGGTTTCATTGATAATCACACCCATTTTGCCGATGGTGGCATGTATCTTTCGGGTTTAGATTTGCGTGGAGCAAAATCAACGACGGAGTTTAAAAATACCTTGAAAAAGTACGTGGAATCTCACAAAGGCGAATGGGTAAAATCGGGAAATTGGGATCATGAATCTTGGGAAGTGAAAGATTTGCCAACCAAAGAAATGATAGATGATTTCTCGAAAGAAACGCCCATTTATATCGACCGTTTTGATGGTCACATGGTATTAGTGAATTCAAAAGCATTGACTTTGGCAGGCATCATGAAGGATACAAAATCGCCCAATGGTGGTGAAATTGTGAAAGATTCAAAGACTGGCGAACCCACTGGAATCTTGAAAGATGCAGCTATGATGTTAGTTTACAATATTATACCAAAAATTTCACCCGAACAAAAAATTAAGTTCGTTCAACGTGCTTTGCAAGAAGCTCGTGAAAATGGGATTACTTCCGTACATGATATTACTTTCCAACCTGATTTAATTGCGTACCAAACCTTAGAAAAAGAAGACAAATTAACGTGTCGTTTTTATACTCGCTTACCAATAGATTCATATCAAAATTTGGTAAACATGGGAATTCAAGTTGGGTTTGGCTCGAACAAAATCAAATTGGGTTCGTTGAAGGCTTATGCGGATGGTTCGTTGGGAAGTAGCACGGCATTAATGTTTAAACCGTACGACCAAAATCCCAATACGAAAGGCTTGGTGAGTGACATTATCATTAACGGAAATCTGACCAAATGGGCAACCGATGCCGATAAAAATCATTTGCAATTATCCATTCATGCCATTGGAGATTCGGCTAATTATTTGATGTTGAAATTATTTGAAGACATTACGAAAACCAATCCAAAATGGGATCGACGTTTCAGAATCGAACACGCTCAACACGTACGTTTTGAGGATATCCCCTTATTTGCTAAATTGGGCGTAATTGCCTCTGTACAACCATATCACTGCATTGATGATGGCGTTTGGGCGGCTAAACGCATTGGTACTCGCATAGATTATACGCATCCGTACAAATCGTTTTTGGATGCTGGAATTAAACTTTGCATGGGCTCAGATTGGTCTGTGGCACCGCTGAATGCTATTTTGGGAATTTATGCGGCAGTTACTCGCCAAACATTGGACGGTGGAAATCCGATGGGTTGGATTCCGAAACAGAAAATTGGCGTTGCCGATGCGATAAAAGGATATACGATAAATAATGCGTACGCCGCTTTTGAAGAGAAAGAAAAGGGCTCGATTGAAGCAGGAAAATTGGCCGATATGGTCGTCCTTTCAGACGATATTTTAACCATTAAACCAGAAAAGATACAAACCGTAAATGTCTTAATGACTATTTTTGATGGAAAGATTGTTTATGAAAGAAAGTAAATTAGGATTTAGGGCGACCGACGCTTCGGGTTGGAATTTGGGATTTTTTTAAAATATCCTATGCCCAGTTTATTGATTTTTTGATGTCCCAAATCCAAACCCCAAACCCCTAAACCCCAGAATATGGAAATATCCGAAATTATAAAATACCTTTCCGATTCAAAGGAAATTATTAGTGCTGGTCTTTGGGCGGTGACTTTTGTAGTTTATGCTGAAAATGGACTGTTTTTCGCTTTCTTTCTTCCTGGGGATTATTTACTTTTTCTTACGGGTGTATTCGTGGGTACGGCGGTAGTAAAATATGCACTTATAACGGTTTTACTCTATCTTTTCATGGCTGCGGTATTAGGTTCATTAACGGGATTTTTATTCGGAAGATTCTTTGGAAGCAATCTCGAAAACCGTCCCGACCGATGGTATTTCAAGAAAAAACACATAAAATCAACAGAAGAATTCTTTGAAAAATACGGAAATCAAGCTTTAATTATCAGTCGTTTTTTGCCCTATATTCGTACATTTGCACCCATTTTAGCAGGAATTAGCAAGATGAATTATCCCAAATATTTGTTCCTAAATATTACAGGTGCTGCACTTTGGGTTGGTTCGTTGGTTGGTGGGGGATATTATTTTGGCGTACAATTTCCGTGGATAATTAATTACGTTCATTATGTTATTTTGTTTTTCTTGGCGATAACAACCTTTACCGTCATAAAAGGTTATTTGAATATTAAAAAATCATAAATATATTGCCACGAAGGCTCAAAGGCACTAAGAAAATGTAAACTTTTAGCCTTGGTGTCTTAGTGACAAAGATTGATTATAAAAAAATGCTTACAGACTTCGGTTACATACTACTCTTCATCATCTCAGGAATCGTCTTCGTGGCGTTGATGCTTTTTATTGCCAAATTAATACGCCCAAGTCGGCCGAATTTGGAAAAATTAAGTACTTATGAATCAGGCGAAGAACCCGATGGTAATGCCAATGTTCGCTTCAATATGCGTTTCTACGTGATTGCCCTAATTTTTGTACTTTTCGATATTGAGCTCATCTTCCTTTTCCCTTGGGCAACGGTCTTTGGTAATCAACATTTAATTGAAATTACCAATGGTGTTTGGGGGTGGTTTTCAATCGTCGAAATGTTTGTTTTTATTGGCATTTTAGTACTTGGTTTGGCGTATGCGTGGGTGAAAGGGCATTTAGATTGGGTTCGCCCGGAGACTCCGAAGCACGATTATCAATCAAAAATTCCGAAGAGTGCCTATCAAAATATTAATAAAAAATACAGCTAAAATTATTAGAAAAATTAGTACTAATCATAGATTTTAAGGGTTGATAGTAGAACCGTATAATTACGGATCAGAATCCTTTAAATTGTTTTTGGAACGTAAATATCTATCCTATATCTTGCATAAAAATTAATAGTCTATCATACTAAAAACACGTTGAATGGAAATTCAAAATCTACCACAATTACCACTATCTACTATCTCCATCAAAATCGTTACGGTACTCGGAAGGCAGTATTTATTAGTCCCAGATCAATCAAAAATTCGTCACGTACCTATCCATGATATTGTTCGCTTGGAAGGTATGAAAAATTATACTCTTTTGCATCTGTTAAATGGAGATACCATGCTCAGTTCCAGAACATTGAAGGTGTACGACGAGGTTCTTCAAAAGGCAGATTTCCTCAGAATTCATAAAGCGCATCTTATTAATATGAAGTGTTTGAGAAATTACGACGAAGCTCAAATGTTGTACGCTGTGATGCAAAACAGGGATGTTATTACCATTTCCAGACGAAAAAGAAAAGATTTTCAGCAGAGAATTAGCGGTTGTTGAATGATAAACAAGCTATGATATGTTATGAATAAAAGTCTTTAATTTTATGTCAAAATTTATCATTTATGCCGAATCATTTTCGCTTTTTTGTGGTAAGATTACCCTTCATGAGAGCTCATGGTATGGCGATTTTTCCGTTTCTGTTTGTCAAACATGAAAAGCCGTCTAAAGTGCTGATTAACCACGAAAGAATTCATTTTAGACAGCAATTAGAAATGTTTATTTTGCCTTTTTATATTTGGTATGTACTTGAATATCTGATACATAGACTAAAAGGTAAAAGCCCAAATCAAGCCTATATGAGCATTAGTTTTGAACGAGAAGCTTACGCCAATGATGATGATTCGGGGTATTTAAAGAGGAGAAAAATTTGGGGTTTTTGGCGATATTTGAAGCTTTAAGTTATGAGCTTTGAGCAATGAGTTTCAGAAAATGCCTCATTTCAAGTCTCAAAGCTCATATCTCAAAGCTAATTTACCAAAGATTCTGAGGACAAACAATCCGATGACGGTTATTCAGCATAATTCCCACCACCACTTCATGAGAACCTTTTGAGCGTTGATTGATATCCGAAAGTGTGAAATCATATGAATAACCAAGGTTAATAAACGAGCTAATATTTACCCCCAAAAGTCCAACTATGGCATCTTTATGTCGGTATGAAGCCCCAAACCAAAAACGATCTTTGTGAATCGCTTTGAGGTTAATATCATAACTTATCGGTGCTTGACTTACTCTTTTTATCATTGTAGAAGGAATAATCGCCCACTCTTCGTTGATTTCATAACGATATCCAGCTGTCAGAAAGTAGTGCGGATACGTAGTTCCCAACCACGAATAATTCCCAGCCGTTACATCTTTGTTAGAATAATTGAAGTTATCAAAAATTAATTGATTGGCAGAAATTCCCAAGAAAAAATGGCGTGAATACAACCACGCTCCAACATTAATACATGGCTGAATTGCCGTTAATTGACCACTCGCTAAAACGGCTTGGTCGGGATTGTCTTTCACTTGAATTTTACTGAAATCTAAACTGTATTGCGTAATTCCTCCTGATGCGCCCAGCGATAATTTCATCGTTCCCGAAACAGGAATATGATAGGCATAACTTGCCGTAAGGCTATTTTGTACCGTTGCTCCGATGTGGTCACTCACGAAAATAATTCCCACGCCATGATGCCCAGGTACACGAGGAGCGCCCTTAAATTCGGTAGAAAGTGAAAGTGGACGACGAATGGTTTTGCTAATATTGGGCGTTACTCCCGTACTGGTACGGTCGGGTTTACCAATGGGCATGTTGGCGGATACATAATACGTAACGGGAGAGCCCGGGAAGTCCGTCCATTGATTTCTGTAACCCGTTTTGATATCAATATAGTCCTCAACTCCCGAGACGGCAGGATTTATAAGGTAACTATTCATCATATATTGACTGTATTGGGGCTTGCTTTGGGCAAAACTAACCAGTGAAAATGAAGTAAAAATTATAATCAGTATATATTTTTGCATAAAATTATGTCCTAAAATCTATGGATTTTCCTTACTGAAATCAATAACGAAAAAAAGAGCTATAAAGATAAGTAGAATTGATTTTTTTTTAGGGATTTAGAAGAATAATTATTTTTTGGGCTTAGATAAGATTTTTTATTTCCTAAGCCATAATATTTCGTAATTTTACCCTCCAAATCCATATCAGAAAATGCGTAAAACATACTTCACTCCAGGGCCTGCCGAACTCTTTCCAACTGTTGAAAGACATTACCATGAGGCTTTTGAGCAACAATTAGGCTCAATTTCGCATCGTTCGCAGCGATTTAGAGATATTTATAAACACACCGTTGAGCAGTTGAGAAACTTAATGAATATTCCAGCATCACACGGGATTTTTTTTACGGGTTCAGCCACAGAAATTTGGGAACGTTTAATTCAAAATACGGTTGAACATGAAAGTTTTCATTTGGTAAATGGCTCGTTTTCAAAGAAATTTTATGACTTCTCGCTTGAGTTGAATAAGTACGCTCACAAACTTGAAAAACCATTCGGCGAAGGCTTTGATTATTCGGAAATTGTTGTTCCTGAGTACGCAGAGCTAATTTGTACAACCGCCAACGAGACTTCTTCGGGCGTGCAGATGCGTCCTGCGGAAATTCATAAACTTAAAAGAGCCAATAAAGATAAGTTTGTGTGTGTCGATATGGTTTCGTCGGCACCTTATCCAGATTTGGATTTTAATACGGTTGATTCAGCCTTATTTTCAGTGCAAAAATCGTTTGGAATGCCCGCTGGTTTAGGCTGTTGGATTGTCAATCCTTCGATGTTAGAAAAAGCAGAACGCATGAAAACTCACGAAAATCAAATCGGAACGTATCATAATTTGCCCTCTTTATTTAAAAATTTCAGTAAATACGAAACGCCCGAAACGCCCAACGTCATGGCGATTTATGTGTTAGGGAAAGTAGCAGAGGACATGAACAATATCGGGATTGATAATATTAGGAAACAAACCGAAAAGAAAGCAAAAATGCTGTACGAATTTGCTGATAAAAGTGATTTCTTGGAAGTTTTTGTAAAAAATCCAGAGCATCGTTCGCAGACGGTTGTGGTGGTAAATGTAAAAGAAAAATCGGCCACCAGTATCATAAAACAAGTTCAAAATGACGTAAATATGGTGATTGGTTCCGGCTACGGTGATTTTAAAGATACACAATTAAGAATTGCTAACTTTCCTGCGGTGAGTTTAGGGCAGATTGAAAAGTTGATTGATGCTTTGAAAAAAGTTTAAGCAATACGTCACGAAAATTAGACTACAGATTATAGGGATCATACTGATTTACACGAATAAAATTCTAAAAATCTGACTGTGCTTTTAGGTTTGTGCTGTTGAATTTTTCCAAGAAAAAAGT
>JBBAKY010000082.1:0-16917 GCA_040403295.1 Arcicella sp. | reverse complement strand
TTATTAAGTAAGTTGTTCTCTAAACTGTCTTTACGTAACTTCCCAACCACTTTATTTCGGAAGTATGTTTCGCCATAATGCTTTGAACGCTATCGTCTAAGAAATATCCATCAAACTCCATCAAAAACCAGAAATTGAACTGCTCGCCTTCTTTTACTGGACGACTTTCAATTTTCAACAAGTTAATTCCTTGATTTTCAAACTCTTGCAAGAATCTAACGAGCGTTCCAGGTTTACCATCTTCAGGTAAACGAGCAATTACCGTAGTCTTGTCATTTTCACTTTTTTGATTAATAAAATCTTTACCGATAATAAAAAAACGAGTTCGATTCTGAGCGGAGTCTTGAATATTATCAAAAAGGATTGGCACATCAAAGAGTTTTGCGGCAATATGAGAACAGATTGCGGCTGAATCTGTCTCCTGACCAGCCAACTTTGCGGCTTTAGAGGTTGAATCAACTTGCACAAAAAAATCATCTTCCTTTGCACCAAAATAATCATCCAAGAATTTTTCGCATTGACCAAAAGCGATATCTTTAGAATAAATTTTCTTGATATCGGATAATTTTTCTGCCTTCGTTGCAAAGGTAAAATGAACAGAAATTATCACTTCGGCCACGATTTTAAGGTCGGTTTCATTCAATAAATCAATGGTTTCCTTTACGATTCCTTCCAAATTGTTCTCAATCGGCACAACGCCAAACCTTGCTCGACCCGTATCAACGCTCTGAAACACAGAACGAATATTCGGAAGAGCTAAATAATCACTCATTGCCCCAAATCTACTTTCAGCGGCTTGATGTGTAAAACTGCCTTCAGGACCTAAATAAGCTATTTTTTCAGGTAATTCAAGGTTTCTGGAAACGGCAAAAATTTCTAAATAAATTGCTTCGATCGCAGCACGATTTAGCAATCCCTTATTCATAGAATCCAGTCTATCAACAATTTGTTTTTCTCTTTCTGGGCGATAAATTACCGTTTGGGTACTCTTTTTCAGCTCACCAACTTGTTTAACTACTTCCATTCGCTTGTTCAAAATATCAAGCATTTGGTTGTCGAGTGAATCTATTTGATTTCTTAATTCTTCGAGGGACATAATTGTCAATTAACAATTGATAGTTGATACTTAACAATTACTAAAATAATCAGATGACTAATTATTCTCAATTATTAAGTATCAATTATCAATTAATTTAAGCTGCCAATTCGGCAGGGTCTTTTTCTACGATTAAATTTTCAATAATAAACTTCTGACGATCGGGTGTATTTTTGCCCATGAAATACGTCAGAATTTTGGGAATGGTCGTATCTTTTGTCAAAATAACGGGTTCAAGACGGATGTCATCATTAATAAATTTTCCAAATTCCTCTGGCGAAATCTCACCTAAACCTTTAAAACGAGTAATTTCAGGCTTTGGACCTAATTTCACCATGGCCTTTTGTTTTTCATTTTCATCATAACAATAAATCGTTTCTTTTTTATTTCTTACTCGAAACAAAGGAGTTTCCAAAATATACAAATGACCATTTCTTACTAAATCTGGGAAAAACTGCAAGAAAAATGTCATCATCAATAATCGAATGTGCATCCCATCGACATCAGCATCGGTTGAAATAATAATTTTGTGATAGCGAAGTCCTTCCAACCCTTCTTCAATATTCAAAGCGTGTTGAAGCAAGTTAAATTCTTCATTTTCATACACAATTTTTTTAGTCAAGCCAAAGCAATTCAAAGGTTTACCTCTCAAACTAAATACCGCTTGTGTTTGTACATTTCGTGATTTTGTGATTGAACCACTCGCCGAATCTCCTTCCGTAATAAATAACATAGTATTGTATCTTTCATCCAACTTTTCGTCCGTTAAATGAACCCGACAATCACGCAATTTTTTATTGTGAAGATTCGCTTTTTTGGCTCTATCATTGGCAAGTTTTTTAATTCCTGCCATGTCTTTACGCTCACGTTCGGACTGCTCAATTCTTTTTTTGATGGCCTCGGCAGTGGCTGGATTTTTGTGTAAATAATTGTCAAGATTAACTTTTACAAAATCACCAATAAAGCTTCTAACCGACTGAGAATTAGTATCTGGCGAAACATTACTCGAACCCAATTTTGTTTTGGTTTGAGATTCAAAAACGGGTTCTTGCACTCTAATGGCAATTGCTCCTACGATACTCGTACGTACATCCTCAGGCGAATAATCCTTTTTATAAAATTCTCTCACGGTCTTCACGAGTGCCTCACGAAATGCTTGCAAATGCGTACCACCTTGGGTAGTATTCTGACCGTTCACAAATGAATAATATTCTTCTCCATATTGATTGCCATGCGTTATAGCAATTTCAATATCATTTCCTTTTAAATGGATAATTGGATAGCGTCTTTCATCCTCGGCAGAATATTTATTCAGCAAGTCAAAGAGTCCGTTCTGAGAAAAATATTTTTGTCCATTGAAATTAATGGTCAATCCTGCATTTAGATAAGCATAATTCCAAATTAAGTATTCGAGAAATTGAGGAATATAATGATAGTTTTTGAAAATGGTATTATCAGGTTCAAAAACGACGTGCGTGCCATTTCGTCCGTTTGATTCAGTTCCATCGGGTGATTCATTCATCAATTCACCTTGTTTAAATTCTGCCCATTTGGTTTTGCCATCACGGAATGATTGTACTTTGAAATACGAAGCCAAAGCATTGGTTGCTTTCGTACCGACGCCATTTAAACCAACCGATTTCTGAAAAGCACCAGAGTCGTATTTTCCGCCCGTATTTATCTTAGAAACACAGTCGATTACTTTCCCGAGTGGAATGCCTCGGCCATAATCACGCACTTCAACTCGGTGATCAGAAATTTTAATTTCGATGGTTTTCCCATTGCCCATCATGTGTTCATCAATGGAATTATCCATGATTTCTTTTACTAACACATAAATACCATCATCAGCCGATGACCCATCTCCCAATTTACCAATATACATACCAGGGCGAAGGCGGATGTGTTCTTTCCAATCGAGAGACCGAATATTATCTTCGGTATATTTTACATTTTCTACTATTGTGGACATATTTTAAAAGAAAGGATAAGTAAAGCTGACAAATTCAAGTTAAAATAATTAGTTTTCTATTTTTGTTAAAAATTATCAACTAATATCAAATGAATTAGAAAATGGTGTACCCATCATTAGGTTTCACCGTCATTTAAAGGCAAAACTACAAAAAACATTAATAAAGTATGAAATAAACAAGTTTTAATTGTTCTTGGAATAATTAAACTATCAAATGGTCGTGTGAATTAGCAAAAAGTTGATTTACTTTGTGTTTTGAAATTGTCTTTGTTAATGATTTAGCACATCCAAATTTTGAAATTAATCCTTAATTAACCTTAAAGGCTAAGATTTAAATATGTTGAAAAATAATTTAGCAAATCGTATTTGTAAGAAAATAAACAGTTCTTTATTTTCTATTCCACCCCAAAAATCACTGTTATTTCTTTTTACTATTGGTTTTGTCTTTTTTACAGGTAGCACTTTTTCACAAAGTTTTCCCCTTGGATCGCTTCCAAACATTACCTTTCCGACTCAAGCGCCAAGAGCTTCCACAACAAAATCTTCGGCTCCCTCTAACGCTCCACGTTCAATTGTGCAATCTGGGTCAGAGAAAGCAGTGAGCGATTCGATAAAGTCGGCAAGGGTGGCAGGTGCGACAACTCCAATACTTGATTCTGGTGCCGTTGCCTTGCGAAAAAAGATTTATGGATTTAATATATTCAACAATCCAAATATTTCATTTGAAACTTCTTTGAAAATTCCCACGCCAAAAAATTATACACTTGGCACTGATGATGAATTAGTTATTGATATCAATGGATTCTCAGAAGAACATTACAATTTGCCGATTACTTCCGAAGGGTTTATAAGAATTCCAAAGGTTGGGAATGTTTTTGTGAGTGGAATCACCATTGAAGAAGCAAAGAAAAGAATTGTCGATAGATTATCAAAAATATACGTTGGCTTAAAATCATACAACGGAGCAGCTCCTAATACAACGGCTACCGTTTCTTTGGGAAGTATTAGAACTATCAGAGTTACGATTTTGGGTGAAATTGTTGCTCCAGGTTCGTATTCAATGTCTTCGCTTTCAAGAGTGATGAACGCTCTATATTTATCGGGCGGTCCAAATGAAAATGGCACTTTCCGTGACATTAAAGTAATTAGAGATAAACGCTTAATTGCACAAGTTGATTTATATGACCTTTTAACGACTGGCAATCTTCGACAAAATATTTCTCTTCAAGACCAAGATATTATTCAAGTAGGGGCTTATAAATCTCGGATTGAAGTAGTTGGAAGAATCAGAAAGCCTGCCATTTTCGAGAATCTTCCAACGGAAAGTTTAGAGAAAATAATTAGTGAGTATGGCAATGGATTTTCGCCCGATGCGTACCGTCAAGTGTTGAAAATTCAACGTTTTACCGATAAAGATTTAAAGTTGATTGATTTGAATAGTGACTTACTTTCGTCTTTCTACCCTAAATCAGGCGATATTATTACGGTTGAACAGATTTTAACGGATCGAATTGAAAATGCTATTTCACTGAACGGTGCGGTTTTTAGACCGGGCAGATACTCAGTAAGTGATAATCAAACTTTAACTAAACTAATAAAAAGAGCAGAGGGATTCAAACAAGATGCGTTTGTAACTCGTATATCTATTGTTCGTTTATTGGAGGATTTAACGAAAGAAAATATCTCCGTAAATTACAATGACATATTATCAGGGAAAACTGCTGATATCGTCCTTAAAAGAGAAGATATCGTTACTGTCTATTCCGGTCTTGAATTGATGGAAAATTATACCGTTAGAATTCAAGGAGAAATAAACTTGAAAGGGTCAGCTCCTGTGACTGCCACTCCCACTTCGGGTACAACTGGTGTTGCTGAAACGCCAACTGGGACTACCGCTGAAACGCCAACTGGTTCATTCCCTTACGTAAGAAATATGACGGTTGAAGATTTAATTCAAAAAGCAGGAGGATTGAAAGAATCAGCTGCTACTGGAAGAATTGAAGTAATTAGGAGAAAGAAAAATATTGGTAAAGACGACCCAAGTCAGATTACTTCAACAATTGGTGAGAAATTTAACTTTTCAATTAATAATAATTTATCAATGAATGAAACTGCTTCAAAATTCGTTCTTGAACCTTTTGATGAGGTGTTTGTAAGATCTTCTCCAAACTATGAAAAACAACAATTTGTGTCCGTTGAAGGTCAAGTTATTTTTCCTGGTGTGTACGCTTTAGAACGTAAAGATGAAAGAATCTCAGATTTAATGAAAAGAGTGGGAGGTTTGAATGCACAAGCTTACGCAAGTGGAGCTACTTTAATTCGTAAATTCAAAATTAGTAAACAAGAAGCGGATAGAAAACGTAGGCAATTTAGTGATTTGAGTGATGTTAGTACAGACGCTTCGGTCAAAGTTGAAGAAGTCAAAGAAGAAAGTGTAGAATCAATTGGCATAGAGTTAGTACGTGCTTTAGAAAATGCTGGAACCCCTGCAGATATGCTTTTGCAAGACGGAGATATCATTCGAGTACCGAAAGAGCCTCAAACGGTAAGAATGCAAGGAGAAGTACTATATCCTACGTCAACAAGATTTTTAGATGGAATGCCATTTAAACATTACATTTCTGAATCGGGAGGTTTTACCGATTTGTCCGCAAGAAGACGCTCTTATATTGTTTATGCGAATGGCTCTGTTGATAGAACTCGTAAATTATTTGGCCTAATTAATGTTTATCCAAAAGTTGAGCCTGGTTCTGAAATTATAGTCCCAAGATTGAACATCAGACAAGGTGCAACGCAACAATTAGTTCAAACTATCATTGCACTTTCAACAGTTATATCAAGTACAGTAGGTCTTTTGGCTTTAGTTAGAACCCTTAAATAAATATTATTAAATTAGAAATGTCAGATAATCAATATAATTCATTACCCGAGGACCAATTTTCATTTAATGATATTGTTAAAAAAGTAGTCTCTTTTTCAAACCTCATTGTTAGAAATTGGAAAATACTTGTACTTTCAATTATTTTAGGAACAGCAGGCGGATACCTTTTTGAAAGATTAACCCGAAAACCGCCTATTTATATTGCCAAAATTGTTTTCAACATGGAAAACGGTGGAGGTAGTAGCACAGGAGGACTTTCTGATTTAGCGAGTGCCTTTGGTATTAGCGGAGCAAATTCTGCAAGTGCTGGATTGTTTAGTGGTGATAACTTTATCGAATTGTTAAAAACTAAAAATCTTTACAATCGTGCCTTGTTAACAAGAGTGGATGTTTTTGGAAAAAATTATATTTTTGGCAATTATTACCTCGAAAAAAGTGGACTTTTAAAAGACGAATTAGAAGAGGATGTGGAAATGCAAACGTTTAAGTTTACCCATGATAAATACGACTCTGCCTCATTGAATGAGAGGTCGAGAGTCAGATTAGTTCAGAATTATCTTATGCCCTATACTATTGTAGCAAATGATAGTAAGAAGGCAACCTTTTTATCCCTCGCTGTTACAACAAGAAACGATACACTTTCTTACATTTGGGCAAATTTGTACCTTAAAATTGTTACAGATTTTTATAAGGAAACTAAAACCATTAAAACCAGAGAATTAAGAGATCTAATTAAGCATCGAGTTGATTCATTGAAGCGTGAACTTTATAAAACTCAGGGTGAAGCGGCAAAATATGCCGACCAAAATCAGCAAATAATTGTTCAGGAAGGGCTTGTTCAACAACAACGTCTTCAAACGAATAGTGGGCAATTGCAAGGAATGTATTTTGAGGCAATGAAAAATTTGGATAATTTAAATTTTTCTATGGCCAAAGAGACACCCCTTTTGAGTCGAATAGATGACGCAGAATTACCAATATCTCCAGAACCAGATCCAACTAAAAAAGGTATTATTATTGGTTCAATCATTGGTTTACTCTTGGCCATTATTTACGTTGCGTTTAAGGAATCGTTAAAAGAAATTAATAAAAATTAGAATTTTACAACATGATGCAAGAAACAGTTATAGAAGCAGGAAGGTCAGAAAAATATTATTGGCAAGATTTATGGAGATTCAAAGAGTTACTTTTTATATTAGCGCTTAGAGATATTACCGTAAAATATAAACAAACATTTGTGGGGGTTGCGTGGGCAATTTTTCGACCAGTATTAACGGTTTCTGTATTCGTATTTGCATTTGATAAAGTTGCTAAAATTGAAAATAAATCAGATATTCCTTTACAAATTATTATTTTTACGGGCGTAATTTTTTGGAACTTCTTCGCCATGTCTTTCCAACAAGTGAGTAATAGTATCACGGGGAATGCGAATTTAGTTTCAAAAGTGTATTTTCCACGATTATTAATGCCAATAAGTTCAGTAGCAGTTCCCCTATTAGATTTTTTAGTTGGTTTTGCCGTAATGATTCCATTTCTTATTTATAAAGGTTATCCGCCAACATTGCATATATTATTTGTACCATTTTTCTTGATACTATCTTTTTTTGCTTCATTTAGCTTAGGCGTAATTTTTGCCTCTTTAAATGTTCAATATCGAGATTTTCAGCAAATTGTACCTTTGATTGTTCAATACGGATTTTTTGTTTGTCCAATCGCCTATCCAATTGCTACTATTCAAGAATTATCATGGTACCCAATCTATCAATGGATTAATCCATTAGCCGGAATAATAGAAGGTTTTCGTTGGTGTTTGATTCCAAATTATCACTATTTTCAATGGGATACGATTATTCCTTCCGTGGTATTTGTAACAATTACGACAATCCTTTCGGTTGTTTTTTTCCGTAAGAAAGAAAACTCTTTTGTAGATTACATTTAATCCATGAAATTTTGTTCGTTAACTCATAAAATTATAATATATAATTGAAGTAATGGAGCCTTTTACTCCTTTTGAAAATGACAGTAATTGAAGCAGAAAATATAAGTAAACGTTACATCATTGACCATATCAAAGGCAATGCAAAAGGGAATACCCTACGAGAAATCGTGACTGATAATGTTAAAAACTTATTCACTAAAAAAAATAGCGAAGAAGTAAGTCACGAAGATTTTTGGGCATTGAAAGATGTAAGTTTCAAAATTGAACAAGGTGATAGAGTTGGGATTATTGGCTCGAATGGGGCTGGAAAATCTACGCTATTAAAAGTTTTAAGTCGTATTACAGAACCCACGCAAGGAAGAATTAATATTAAAGGTCGAGTTGCCAGTCTTTTAGAGGTTGGAACGGGTTTTCATCCAGAACTATCAGGACGTGAAAATATCTTCTTAAATGGTGCGATTCTTGGCATGAAACGACAGGACATCAAAAATCAATTTGATGCGATAGTTGATTTTGCTGGCGTTGAACAGTTTTTAGATACACCCGTAAAACGCTATTCATCGGGGATGTACGTCCGTTTAGGATTTGCCATTTCTGCCCACCTTGAACCAGAAATTTTGATTGTTGATGAGGTTTTAGCCGTTGGTGATGCCGATTTTCAAAGAAAATGTCTGGGCAAAATGAAAGATGCCTCTACATCTGGAAGAACCATTCTTTTCGTAAGTCATAATCTTACTGCCGTTCAAGGACTTTGCAATAAAGGTATGTTTATGAAAAAAGGCCAATTAATTGAAATGGGTGAAACTAATCAAGTGTTAGCAACCTATTTAAGTCATGTTCAAAAAACAGCCTTAGAATCATGGTGGCTTACGCCAGAAGAAGCGCCAGGAAATGACAAAGTACGTTTGAAAAGTATAAAGTTAGTCCCACAATTTTTGGACGGACAAAAACATATTGATGTAAGAACTAAATTCAAAATACAAATTGAGTTCTGGAATATGATGGAAGGGGCAAATCTAAATTTGAGCCTCCACTTAAATTCTTTAACCGGTGAATGTATTTTCAATATCGGAACTGCCTCAAAATCATTTGAAAAAGGAATTATTACGGCTGAATGCGAAATTCCAGATAATTACCTGAATGATGGTTCATATTCAATTTCATTCATGGTGGTGAAAGATACGTCATCAGCCGTTTTCAATTTTGAAGAAGCACTTATTTTTGAAATTGAAGACTATCGTGAAGGAACTTCATGGTACGGAAAGTGGCCTGGTTATGTTAGACCAAAGATAGATTTCCCAATAACTCAACTTGAACTTGAAAGCGTTAGCTAAAACCTAATTGGCAAACTTCCCGAAAAAATTCCATTGTGGATTAACCCAACGGAGTTGTTTCGGGAAGTTCATCTTTATGCAAAAATGATAAACGTTACCAAAACATATTTACCTCCAATTGAAGAATATCAAGCATACGTTGAACGTATCTTTAAAAGTAATCAATTGACCAATAATGGTCCCTTAGTTCGTGAATTAGAGCAAAAACTAAAAGATTTTTTGGGCGTAAAGCATTGTTTATTCGTAAGCAATGGCACAATTGCTATCCAAATTGCGCTGAAAGTTTTAAGCATAAAAAAGGAAGTAATTACTACACCATTCTCTTATTGTGCTACCACTCACTCCCTCCTTTGGGAAAACTGCAAACCCGTTTTTGCTGATATTTTAACGTCTGACTTTTGCATTGACCCACAGAAGGTTGAGGAACAAATTACTGAAAATACCGAGGCAATTTTGGCTACGCACGTGTATGGAAATCCATGTAATGTAGATAGATTGGCAGCAATTGCTCAAAAGCATCATTTAAAATTGATTTACGATGCAGCACACTGTTTTGGCGTAAAAGTAAACGGCACTTCAATTTTTAATTATGGAGATATTAGCACGTGTAGTTTTCATTCTACAAAGGTCTTTCATTCAACCGAAGGCGGTGCAATTTTTACGGATAATGATGATTATGCCTATCTAATCGACCGTTATCGTAGTTTTGGGCATATTGGGGATAATTATTTAACCATTGGTATCAACGGGAAAAACTCGGAATTTCATGCCGCAATGGGATTATGTGTATTGCCAAATGTTCCAGAAATCATTGAAAACCGCCGTCAAATATTTAATTTATATGACAGTATTTTGAATTGGGACAAATTAATAAAACCCCTTGTAACGCTACCTACTGAACATAATTACGCATATTATCCTATCTTTTTCGATTCTGAATCAACTTTATTGAAGGTTAGAGAAAAACTTGAAGCTCAACAAATTTTCCCAAGAAGGTATTTTTATCCATCATTGAGTAGCTTGAAATTTGTGATTGATGAAAGTAATTGTCCAATCTCCGATGATTACGCAGTTAGAGCTTTGGCACTTCCTCTTTATTTTGATTTAGCCCACGATGATGTTAAAAAAATTGCAGAAATCGTAAATAGCTGTCTTTAATTATGGTATTTTTCTACCCAATATTGTTTCTTATATTCATCGGTTTTGTAGTCCGTGTTGCGGCAAGGGTGTGCAGAAAATCGTTAATTGACATTATTATTACCGCTTTCGTTGTCTTTTGTGGGAGTGTAATTTTTACAGGATTTGTCCTTTCAGAAGTTGATAAACTGAACGATAGAAGATTTTGGGCTTGGGGTGTTTTTATCCCTGCATTCGTATTTTATATACTTTTTGCTAAGTTTTTTGCCAGAGATAGGCGTGAAAACTTCACCTTTTTTGAAATAATTGGTAGCAGAATTCAATTGGTTTGGAACTGGTTTGGAAATCTCTCTTTATTCTTGAAATTAGTTTTCGGTGGATTATTTGTAACCTTCGGAATTGTTGAAATTACCAATTTATTACTCATCGTATACACGCCCCCAAACGAATGGGATAGTATGACGGGACACCTAAATCGTTTGCTTTATTACCTCCAACATGGTTCAATGGCACATTTTGGGGGAACAAATTGGAATATTGATACTTACCCAAAAAGTATTTGTACAATACAGATTTACAATTACTTAATGTCAGGAAAAGGTGAAAATTGGTTCAAAGCCATTCATCATTCAGCTTATTTGATTACGGGATTCGGAGCATTTGGTATTGGTAGAAGCATCAGTAATAACTTTTCGGCTGGCGTTTTTTGTGCCTTAGTCATGTGGCTCTTGCCCAATGTTTTAATGCAATCCATCACCACGGAAACGGATGTTGTTTTGGCTTCGTATTTAACATGCTTGGTCTATTTCCTTTTTACTTATCGTGAAAAACTTTGGCGAAGATATTTATATCTGGCAGGACTAACTTTTGGAATAGCTTTGGGACATAAAATTACTTTCTTATTTTCGCTTCCTCCCCTATTTTTTATCATCATGTACACCGTATTTTATGAGGAAAATTGGCGTAGAGTGATTGATTTAAAAAAACCAACGTTTAGTCCTCAAAAGCAATTTGAAAGAATAATAGATAATTCAACCATATTTTGGTTAATCTTTGCTCGATTTAAACATTTATTTTTAGGTTTGTTAATCGGGATTTGCCTCTTTGCTTTACCAACTGGTTACCTCACAAATCTCAAAGTTTATGGAGACCCAATTGGTCCACCAACTGCCTTAAAACACCAATCTTTCCAACGTGCAGGAACGAAGAAAAACTTATTGATACAGGGTTCAAGAAATGTCATACGCTATACGATTGATATGGTAAATTTAGATGGTTTACGGAACTGGAATGTTGGAGAAGAATTGAATGATTTAATGAAAAAACCAATCATTAAGTTAGAAAGAAAGAGTAATTTGAAGTTAGAGGCAACAACTGATTACACAATTATACCTTTTACTTATAAAAAAAGATTTGAGTTTTTTAATGCAAATCCATATTTAGGTATTTTTGGTTTTTCTTTGATTTTACCCCTAATTTTACTCGTATTATTAGGCATTATCAGAAAAGGGAAAGCGTATTATATCTTGGCTATTGCCTTCATATTGCACTTTTTAGCCTTAGCTTTCACCGCAGCTTATGACCCTTGGAAAGGTCGCTATATGATTAGTACTGCAGTCTATGCCGTCCCATTTTTATCCCTGCTTTTCACGAATTGGGATGTGAATACTTGTAAATTTAGTTTTTTGAAATTGTATTTAGGAATTGTAGTCTTAATAGGCTCATTATCAGCAATTTTAGCCGTTTATTTGAATGAAAGATGCCTTCCGATTGCAACAATGGGCAGACCATCAGCTTTTGATACTGAAAGAATTGCTTTACAAACTTGGGCAAGACCAGATATTACGCCTGCCTATCAAAAATACAATCAGCTTGTTCCTCAAAATGCACACGTTGCTTTGGCTACGATTAATGATGACTACGAATATCCATTGTGGGGGGATAAAAAATTAACTCGAAAATTGTACGTTGTGAATCCTTTTGAAAAAGGAGTTCAACCATTTCCGAGAGAAGCTGAATATCTATTTTTCGATAAAAGTGTCATTAAGCCTCAAAAAGGGGATATTCGTTTAGGGACAGATACTACGTTAACGAATTTGATTGTGAAAGGTGAGGATTATTATTTAAGAAAATTGAAGTAAAATGAAAATTGGAATCATGCAGCCCTATATATTTCCGTACATCGGATATTTTCAATTAATCAATGCCGTTGATAAATTTGTGATATACGATGATGTGAATTTTATTAACAAAGGCTGGATTAATAGAAATAGAATACTGAATAACGGAAAAGACAGTTTATTTTCAATTCCGCTGAAAGAAGCAAGCCAAAACAAATTAATTAACGAAATTGAAGTAAATTGGGATGCTAATTGGAAAAGTAAATTTTTAAAAACGCTTGAACAGTGCTACAAAAAAGCCCCTTTTTATCAAGAAGTATTAACCATTGTCGAGCAAACTTTATACGTTGACAACGAGCCTATTTCAAAAGTAATTGAGCATAATTTGAGATTGATTTGTCATTATTTAGATATTAAAACTGAAATCGTTTCAAGTTCAGCTAATTATCAAAATATGCATCTAAAGGCACAAGAAAGGATTTTGGATATTTGTTTACAAGAAAAAGCGACGCAATATATTAACCCAATTGGTGGATTAGAACTTTATGATAAAGTTTTTTTTGAAGAAAAGAATATCAAAATGAATTTCATTAAATCAAATCCAGTCGAATATCCACAATTCAAAAATGAGTTTGTACCGTGCCTTTCGATGATTGATGTATTAATGTTTAATTCAAAAGAGAAAATTAAGGAATTTTTAAATAATTATGATTTAGTTTAGGTTTTCAACTTATCATTTTCTGATAACTGATAGCGGTACGCCGCCCGACTAATAACTGAGACACATGGCAAAAGTAGTAGTTTTCGGAACGGAATTAGTGGCTGAATTAGCCCATTATTACCTCACCCACGATTCTGAACATGAGATTGTGGCGTTTACGGTGAATCAAGAATATATCAAAGAACCTACATTCTGTGGGATTCAAGTAGTGCCTTTTGAGGAAGTTACCACACTCTTCCCTCCTACTGAATATAAATTTTTCGCTCCATTATCTGAACGAAAAATGAATATGGTTCGGGCAAAAGTTTATCAAGAAGCTAAAGATAAAGGATACGATTTTATCTCTTACATTAGTTCAAAAGCCACCGTTCTGACTGATAAAATCGGAGAGAATTGTTTTATTTTGGAAGACAATACCATCCAACCTTTCGTTACGATTGGCAATGATGTTGTTTTATGGTCAGGTAATCACATTGGACATCATTCTGTCATAAAAGACCACGTTTATTTTACTTCTCACATCGTTTTATCGGGTCGTTGTGTGGTTGAACCCTACTGTTTTATTGGGGTAAATGCCACAATCAGAGACGGTGTAACGTTAGCAGAAGGCACTTTGATTGCGATGGGAACAAATTTTACTGGTAAAAAATCTGACGAATGGAGTATTTATAAAGGCAATCCAGCAGAAAAAGCAAAAGTTTCGAGTAAAGACATTAATTTGTAAAATATGAATAATTACGAACAAAATTTTATTTGCCCTAAAACTAAGACAAAACTTATTTTGTCAGAAGATGGCAAAACACTTCACAATACCTCTTCTGATGAACCAATCAGCTATGAAATTGATGATATTCTTGATTTAACTTATCCCAAAGAGCTTTTTGAGCAGGATAGAAAAGAACGGGTTGCGTATGATGATGCTTTTCAGCGTTATGACCGTGGCGTTACTTGGGTTTTTGAATCATTGAATTCTGATGAACAAGTGAATCGTCAGAAAATGTGTGATTTATTGCACCTTAAACCTGGCATGAAAATTTTGGAAGTTGGCGCAGGAACTGGTAAGGATTCTGAATTAATTATCAAAGCAATTGCCCCAAATGGAGAAGCATATCTTTCAGATTTATCTCCTAAAATGTTGCAATTAGCAAAGCAACGTCTTAATCCAGACGGTGTTACGGTTAATTATTTCATTGCAAACGGAACATATTTGCCTTTCGAGGACAATACTTTCGATGCCGTTTTTCATTTCGGAGGAATCAATACTTTTGCGGAAAGAAAAGAAGCATTTGAAGAATTTAGTCGAGTCGCAAAAGTAGGTGCAAGAATTGTAGTGGGTGATGAAAGCGTACCTTCTTGGTTACGTAATGAGCCTACATACAAAACTTTAATGAAAGCAAATCCAATGTTTGCCGATGAAGTGCCTTTGCAAGATTTACCAAAAAACATTGAAAATTTTGAATTACACTGGATATTCGGTTTTGGGTATTATGTAATGGGATATAATAAATCAGCTATCAATCCGGAAGTAAATGTTAATCTGCAAATTCCTGGAAAAGATTTTGAAGATAATTGGAGATTGAGAGCGGAGAAGAAATAAATAGCTTTGAGCTTTGAGCCATGAGTTTTGAGTTTTGAGAGATATTTAAATCTCATGGCTCATGGCTCAAAGCTCAAAGCTCATGGCTCAAAGCTAAAAATTATGTGGATTAAAAAAGGAGTAGTTTATAAACCAGACGGTTCGTTGGCACATAGCCTTTCGCACGCACAAGTACCGTTTGCCTACAAACATAAAGATTTTTTGAGAGTCTATTTTTCGTCAAGAGATGCACAGGGACAGTCACGCCCAACATTCATTGATGTTGATTACGAAGACCCAACCAAAGTTTTGTACGTTCACGATAAACCTGTTTTAGAATTAGGTGGACCGGGCGAATACGACGAAACGGGCGCTATGCCCGCTTGGTTTGTGGATATGCCCAATGGTGATATTTGGTTATATTACACAGGTTGGAACAGAACTCATAACTCTTACAGGCTCTCAATGGGCTTGTCGGTAAGTTCGGATGGAGGTTTGACATTCAGGAAAATGTTCAAAGGACCCATCATGGATAGGTCAATTCAAAACCCGATTTGGGCGGCTCAACCTTCCGTAATGTTCGACAATGGCATTTGGAGAATGTGGTACATTTCAGGACAAAAATGTGAGTATATTCATGGCTATCCAGAACCATTTTATGATTGTCGTTATGCAGAATCAAAAGATGGTATTAATTGGACTCCAACGGGTGATGTAGTTTTACCATTCGATGATTTTTTGAATGCAGTTGGTCGTCCAAGTGTTTTCAAAGAAGGAGATATTTACAAAATGTATTATTCATATCGTAACGCTGTTGATTATCGTACAAATCGTGACCAAAGTTATAGAATGGGCTATGCAGAATCAAAAGATGGGATTGCTTGGGAGCGAAAAGATGATTTAGTGGGTATTGCAAAATCAGAAAATAAGGGCGATTTTGATTATGAAATGATAAATTATGCCCATTATTATGAACATAATGGCGATAAATTCTTGTTACATAATGGAAATGGTTTTGGTGCATCAGGATTTGCTTACGCTAAATGGCAAGATTTAATTTAATTCCTGATAAATATCATTCAACCCAGATGCTCAGTTGACTACATTTGCCAATAATTAATCAACATTAACGATAAGGTTATGATATATTCAAAAGAACAATTTAATAAAGACGGATTTTTAATTCTGAAAAACTTTTTCGACAAAGAAATTTTACGAGAAATCTACACTGATGCTCGTCAATTATTTGCCGTTCAGATAAAAAGAATTCTTGGTAAAACCGTTGATATTAATAATCGCAATGAATTTGAGCAAGCAATGTTTGATTTTTTTGAGAAAGATTTTAACGCCTTTGTCAATACAGGAAAACAAATGCAACATTTAATTTCAATGCACCGCTTGGGAACTGACGAAAAGATTTTGAGTCTTTTGAAAGATTTAGGCTACGAATTCCCTACAATTGCCGTTCGGCCTGCCATGCAATTCAACAGTCGTCATTTATCAAAAGGGGGTAGCCACTGGAAATTAGGAGCTCATCAAGACTGGAGAACTGGACAGGGGTCTTTGGATAGCGTCGTGCTTTGGTTTCCATTGGTAGATTGTGGCGAAGACTTAGGTTCATTACAAATCATACCTGCAAGTCACACAAATGGGTTAATGAAAGCTGATACGACGGGTTATTTGGGCAGTATTCAAGAGGAAATTCCCGAAGAAAAATATGTACAAACCGAATTTGAAGAAGGTGATTTATTAATTTTCTCGGCCTTCTTAATTCACCGCTCAGGAAATAATATAACCCAAAATATTCGTTGGTCTATTCAATTACGATATAATAATATTGCCGAAGAAACCTTCCAAGAAAGAGGTTTTCCAATGCCCTATATTTATAAACCAGAAGAAAATCTGGTTACGCCCGATTTTCCACTGAAAGAACAATTAGAAAGTGTATTTTCTTAAAATAAAAAAATCCTGTAAGCGTTACTTACAGGATTTTTGTTTTAGGAAAATTTCATCAAAAGTACCATATACTCTTTTATGCCTACAAATAAATCCGAAAACAATTGATTTCGTATATTTATGTAGTGGAACGTTTTTTGTGTTACATTCAGTCAATAATATGTATTGTCACTAACTCATTCAAT
>JBBAKY010000081.1:0-16933 GCA_040403295.1 Arcicella sp. | reverse complement strand
TCGTTATTGACCCATTGGCAACGTTGAATATTTTCACTACTTTCCATAATAATTCTGCAAAAAGTCTTCCTGTATTAATTAGAAGGTGTTTTTGTATTCTCAATAATTAAAATAAGTTTACGTATTGTATTTCGATTTTGAAAATTACTCATCAAAATGATATAATAATCCCAACGTAAAAGAGGCTTTATTAGAAAATTGTCTATAAACCGTTCCGTCATTTTGTTTCCAAAGAAATGCTTCCCCAGGTTCGTTTACCATATAGTACACCCCCTCGGCATATATACTAAATCGATCATTTAATCGATATTGCAATCCTCCCTTTCCCGAAGCTAAATAGGCAGGCGTTGTATAAGTATCTGGAATTTCCTTTAAAGTATTAACCAAACCGCTCACTGGCTTAACGGTAAAAAAACTCAACCCTGCCCCAAAGCCAATATATGGTTTCAATCGCCAATCGGTCGGATACCAATTAAAATCAAAAGTAAAAGGTACTTGGGTAATCGGTACGTCACTGGCTTTTATCTGGCCTTGAAAATGATTGTTCATCATGCTCAAACTCATGCCCATCGAAAAGTGTTCGGACGGAAAATATTTGAAAGTCAACCCATTACTAATTCCGATTTGCTCTGAGGCAATACCTTTATTATCACCAAAAGGCACTAATACACCACTTTGAAAACCCAAAGAAAAATGCCCAACTTTACCTTGTGAAAATATTGATGAATAAACCGAAAGCAAGAGCGCAATTAGCAAAGAAAAACTTTTAAAGGACATATTTTTGAAGTTTTATGTATGATAGTAAAATTAGCGAATTTATGCTTGGTTAATGTGTCTTTGAGATAACTTAAATTCTTAATATCCATTCTTTCTAAGAATTAATATTCATTTGAGACTTAATCCAAGGTTATGATCAGTCTGATAATTCGATAATTACGTAGATGGATTTTATAAACTATCACTAATTGGCATAGATTTTTAGAATTATAATTATTGATTTCTGAGTTATTTATGACTCGTCAAATATGATAGTATTGTTTAAATTGGCAAATAAAACAAATAATTTTGTTGATGAGTTATTGAAAATAATTAAACAGATATAATTACTTAAATTGAACATAGGAAGAAGTGTTTTTCCGTATAGTTATGTGTTATATTTAGATATTGATAGTTTTAGGAATCATAAACAAGTATTTTAGCGTGCACATTTTAATATTAGATAAACAAATAAATAATATTTAAAATATTTATCGTAAAATGTTTTGTTTTTTGTTTAATGTTTTTGTAAATTTGTTCAACAAATTATCAAATCGCTAAAATTATGACAGCCTTAGAATTTACATTTCATATCGGAAAAGTTTCAAAATCTTTGAAGCCTTTTGCCATGAAGCTGACTCGAGATTATGAAGAAGCTAACGATTTATTACAGGATACTTTATTGAAGGCATTTACAAATCGTGATAAATACACCGAAGGCACAAACTTAAAAGCTTGGCTATACACAATCATGAAAAATACTTTCATCACTAACTATCAACGGATGGTGAGAAAGAATACATTTATTGATACTACCGATAATTTACATTTTATCAATTCGATGGAAAGTAGCACAAATAATGAAGCGATCAGTTCGTTTGCGATGAATGACATTAATAAAGCAGTTGGTTCATTAGAAGATGCTTACAAAACACCTTTCATGATGCACTTTAGAGGATTCAAATACCATGAAATTGCAGAAAAATTAGATATTCCAATTGGTACAGTAAAGAATAGAATTCACATTGCGAGGAAAGAATTAAAGGATAGGTTATACATGTATGCCTACTCTAATTAGTTGATTATTAAAGAGTTATATTTCATCAATAAACACTTTAATCAAGTTTAAACAGATAATTGATTAGTTTTTTGGTTAACAGAAGAAGGTTCAAAAAGTCGGGCAATGCTCGGCTTTTTTGTTTTTACGTTTGAAAGACTAAAAAATTATTTCTCCGAAAATCGCTCTAATGCTTCTTTCTCTCGCTCCGATAAACTATCAAAACCTTTAGCGTGAATTTTCTCTAAAATCTCATCAATTTCTTGTTGCCGAGCGTTTTTTTGTTCATTATATTCATCATCAATGCTTTTATAATCTTTCTGGTTAAAGGTAAACTTTTCGATAAATAAATAACCTGGGTGTTTAATAATCAAGAAGATAAATGCCAATGTGGGCGTAACGACCAAGACAATTGGAAGATAATTGTCTTGTAAACTTTCTGGATACAGTCCCACCGCTACCAACATTCCAAGCAAAGCTCCACCCAAATGCGCATCATGCCCGATGTTGCTCAAACGTGATTTTATGCCGTAAATGGAAATCAATACAAACAGCAATCCGTACATCCAGCTGGTTATAGCAAAAGGCATCAGAAACATCCCAATTTTCATGTTAGGGAAGATGACGATACTGGCAAAAATTATCCCGCATACTGCTCCAGATGCCCCAATGGCCGAATATTGACTATCAAAACGGTGAACATAAAGTGATAAAACGTTTCCGCCAATCAAGCTCACGAAGTAGATAAACAGAAAATTAGTGTTTCCAATGACTGATTCAAGGGTTTCACCGAAAGAAAATAGAGCATATAAATTAAAGAGTAAATGCCACCAAGAACCGTGCAAAAATCCCGAAGAAATTAAGCGATAATATTCCTTGTACTTCAATATGCTCTCAATATTAAAGGCATATTTATCGAAAAATGACTTATTTTGTAAGCCTTGATAAGAAAAGATGACGGTGATTAACGTCAAAAGCAATGTGATTGGACTGCTCATATATTATTTATTTTGACAGTTTTGCAGATTTTATCCCTAACCCGCAACCCCTAAAATCTAAAACCTATGTTACAAACAAATTAAAATCTCGTGAATTGAGTTCATTATTCTGTAATTTTGAATTCTCAAACATCATTCCATGATTTACACAGAAGAAACTATTAAGGAATTTCACAGACAAAATCGGTTGAAATTTACAGAAAATAAAAAATTCTTTGACCGTCTCAAAAATAAGAAACTCAAGAATTTAGACCAAGAATTTCACGTAAAACATGAAGAAGTTTTTGACGAAATAGACTGTTTGAAATGTGCCAATTGTTGCAAAACAACGAGTCCAATTTTCAAAGATGTTGATATTGATAGAATTGCCAAACATCTCAGAATTCGCCCTGCTGAACTCGTAAAGCAACATTTGCACCTTGATTCAGACCAGGATTATGTATTAAATTCAACGCCGTGTACGTTTTTAGGTTCGGATAATTATTGTTCCATTTACGACCATCGCCCAAAAGCCTGTCGTGAATATCCGCACACTGACCGTAAAAATATTGCTGGAATTTTACCTTTGACTTTGGAGAATACACAAGTTTGTCCAGCCGTCTTTGAAATTGTCGAGCAACTCAAAAGTGCAGGATTAGGCGATAAGCATGAAAGTGTGCGATGATTTAATAAAGGTTCAATATAAACCGTGATGTTTTGAAAAATAAATACTAATTTTGACTTTTGAAACTATCGACCCACAGTTAAAAAAATAAAAGACAATTTAATGGCAGCAGAGTATTTAGGTATTGATATTGGCGGAACAAACGTCAAAATGGGAATCGTAAATTCTGAGACAGGACAAATCTCTAATTTTTATAGTCACGACACTGTGAGTTGGCGTAAATCAGGGCATTTTGAAGAACGCTTAGGTGAAGCAATTTCATTGCAACTTATTGATAATAAAGATATAGTGAAAGTAGGAATTGGCTTGCCGGGAATGATTAATTTAGCCAGAACCACGCCCATTGAAATTACCGCAATTCCTGAATTGAACAATGTTCCAATGGTTGAAATTCTTAAAAAACGTTTTCCTAACGTTGATTTTTACTTAGAAAACGATGCAAATGCGGCCGCTTTAGGTGAATTTTATTTTGGAGAAGAACGTATTCAAGAAAGTTATATTTTTATTACTTTAGGTACAGGCGTAGGTGGAGCTGCCATTATCGGCAAAAAAGTATTTACGGGGGGACGTGGCAATGCCATGGAACCAGGACATACGCCCTCGGCTAACGGGAAAGTATTAGAGAGAAATATCGGTAAAAATGAATTGTTGGATATGGCTAACGCTATGCGTAAGACCTATACAGAAATTACACAATTACCTGATGATGAAACCATTAGTACAACAGGATTGGTTGCGGCGGCTTCGGAAGGCGATATATTAGCCCTTCAGGTTTTTGCCAGCGTAGGAGAATTATTAGGTGAAAATCTTTGCCATTTAATTGCCATTCTTGATATTAATCATATTTTAGTAGGAGGAGGGCTTTCGGCCTCTTTCGATTTTATTTTGCCATCCATGAAAGCAAAATTTGCCCATTGGCTTACCAAATATCACGCTGATGGACTGAATATCACCCGTGCTACTTTGGGTAATGATGCAGGACTTTTAGGAGCGGCTTCCTTATGTTTTTAGTAAAATTTTTATAATAATTAACACAATTCTTTTCATAGAAGCACGGAAGCAAAAAATAGTTTGATAATAGAATAATTATCATCATCTTTGCACCGTTTTTCTAACCAAAATTCGTTCTTAAAATGGCAGACATTGCAGAAAAAGTAAAGAGCATTATCGTCGAGAAATTGGGCGTTGACGCAGCAGAAGTTACAACAGAGGCTTCATTCACAAATGATTTGGGTGCAGACTCATTGGATACAGTAGAATTAATCATGGAATTTGAAAAGGAATTCAACGTTTCTATTCCAGATGATCAAGCTGAAAATATCCAAACAGTTGGTCAAGCAATTACATATCTTGAAGAAAACGCTAAGTAATTGAACTTCTTTATGTGCTAATTTGAAAATAAAATTATGGTTCTGATTGAACGATTTTTTTATGACAGATTAGCACATTTTTATTGATTTTCAGATTAATTTGTTCAAATTTGAAGGTTGTCTTTTATTATAAACGAGAATTGCTTAAACATGAAGAGTTTTAAAAGAGTTGTTGTTACGGGTATTGGTGCTTTGACGCCAATCGGAAATACCGTTCCTGAATTTTGGGAGGGGCTTAAAAACGGTGTGAGCGGTTGCGACTATATCACGAAATTTGATGCTGAAAAGTTTCGGACTCGTTTTGCTTGTGAGTTAAAAAACTTTGATATTACCAAATTTATTCCATTAAAGGATGCTCGAAGAATGGATCAATTTACGCAATACGGTATCGTTGCCTCTGATGAAGCCATCATAGATTCGGGTCTTGATTTAGAAACAATTGATAAAAATAAAGTTGGAGTAATTTGGGGTTCAGGAATTGGTGGACTAAGAACTTTTGAAGATGAAGTACTTTATTTCGCAAAAACCGAAGGAATACCAAAATTCAATCCCTTTTTCATTCCAAAAATGATTGCCGATTCGGCTTCAGGAAATATTTCGATTCGTCATGGATTTCGTGGACCTAATTATGCCACAGTGTCGGCTTGTTCATCCGCAAATAATGCCATTATTGATGCTTTCAATTATATCCGTTTGGGTAGAATCAATATTTGCGTAACGGGAGGTTCAGAAGCTGCTGTAACAATTGCCAGTGTTGGTGGATTTACCGCCATGCGTGCAATGTCAGAGCGTAATGATGACCCAAAAACAGCCTCACGCCCTTACGATAAAGACCGTGATGGTTTCGTAGTTGGAGAAGGAGCAGGTGCCTTGATTTTAGAAGATTATGACCACGCAATTGCTCGTGGGGCAAAAATATATTGTGAATTAATCGGAGGAGGTTTTTCTTCGGATGCTTATCACATCACAGCGCCACATCCCGATGGTTTAGGGGCATTATTATCTATGCAAGATGCCTTAGATGATGCTGGAATCAAACCTGAAGAAGTGGATTATATCAATACCCATGGTACTTCAACGCCTTTGGGTGACCCACAGGAATTGAAAGCCATTATTGATTGTTTTGGCGATCATGCTTATAAAATGAACATCAGTTCAACAAAATCCATGACTGGACACTTGTTGGGTGGTGCAGGAGCTGTTGAGGCAGTTGCTTGTATTTTGGCTATGCAGCATAATTTAGTTCCCCCAACCATTAATCATTTCACCAATGATCCAGAAGTAGATAATGCACTAAACTTGACCTTAAATACTGCTCAACCCCGTGAAATTAATATTGCGCTGAGTAATGGTTTTGGTTTTGGAGGACATAATGCTACCGTAATTTTTAAGAAAATATAAATCAGTTAACAATTGATAATTAACAATTGATAATTTAATCAGTTAATTGCTAAGATAGTATTTTATGATATGACCCTTAAGGTGGTTTTATCGTAAAATCATTTGTTATCAATCTTTACTGTCTTTAACCAATTGTTAATTATTGATTGTCAATTGTCAATTAAAATATATGCTTTCACCCATTCTTGATTTTTTTTCCAGCGACCCCAAGGACAAAAAGCTGAAAAATGCCATCGAACACATCATAGGCGAAAGTCCGTCTAATCTTACCCTGTATCGTTTGGCATTTATGCACGCCTCGGTGTCGAAAGAAACTGTTTCTAAAAGCTATAGAGAGTCAAATGAACGCCTTGAATTTTTGGGAGATGCAGTTTTGGGAATGATTACGGCGGAATATTTATTTAAAAAATTCCCCTTTAAAGATGAAGGATTTTTAACCGAAATTCGTTCGAGAATGGTAAGCCGTGAGTCGCTGAATGTGGTGGCTCGCAAAATGGGAATTGACAAATTGGTGGAATATGACGGAAACCGTAAAACTGTTCTCACCCGAACTTCCATGTACGGTGATGCTTTCGAGGCATTGATGGGAGCTATCTATTTGGACAAAGGTTTTCGTTTTACTCGTTCATTTATCATCAAGAAAATTTTAACGCAACATTTTGATATTGATACCGTTGTGTCGAATAATCCCAATTTTAAATCCCTCATCATTGAGTGGGCGCAGAAAGAAGGAAAAACCATCAGATTTGACATTGTGGAAGAAGGAGCGAAGCACAACAAAGAATTTACGGCCACAATTTTTGTAGCCGAAGAAGAGTTTTCGATTGGGCAAGGATATTCTAAGAAGAAAGCCGAACAAACCGCTGCCATGAAAGCTTGTGAGAGGATGGAGTTGAGTTGAGAAAATATTTATTTTAAATTGAGAAAGCCTCTAATTTTTAAAAATTAGAGGCTTTCTCAATTTAAGTCATGTTTAAATTTGAGCCACCCAATTTATTTAGCAAAGTTTCTAACATTGCCTTCATGGTGGATATTTCAGTTTTCATTTCTGAAATTTCATCATCTTGCGCAAGGTAGTAGTTACTTTTGGGTATCCTCTAAAGGTAAAATGATATGGGGCTGTATTAGTGATGGCTCATTATCTAAGGCTTAGATTGGACAAGTCTTCAAATTTGGAGCGGAAGTTTCACAATAGGTTCTCAACGATAGCTTTGTTTAATTTTAAGTTATGATGTAAAATGCTAAAAATACCTTTTAATTTTTAGCATTTTTATCGTAAATTCATTTACAACGTTTCCCGTTTCCCCTTCTTTATAAACTATTTTCCCCCTCTTCAAAATCTTTGGTTTAGTTTTTGCGTTCTACTTAAAGAATTAATGTAATTTTGACCTATCCCCATTTTCAATATTAAAGTTTAAAATCCCCTGCCAGAAAGCATGAAGTTAGATTTGCCAGCCATCGAAAGCTACGGACATCAGTACGCCACAAAAGTATGTGATGATTTTTTTAATAGAACTGCCACAATAAATGGTCAGCAGATATTGAAATTGAGCAGCGTTGCTCAGGTGAATATGTTTGTGGTAAGTGACCTTTTTGAACGCTGGAAATCAGATACTGAGACATTTAAAAGTCCGTACTTTAATTTTGAAAGCGAACAGGTAAAGACAGCGCTGAAAACTTTTATGAATACCGCTTCGCAGCACATCATGGTAAAACGTGAAGATTTTGAACCGATGTTATCAAGTGCTGTTAGTAGAACGATAGTGCTTTTATTAGACCCAAGTAAGCATTTTGATGATTTCGTGCGTGATTCGCCTGACTTTACTTTGACAAAAGAACGTTTAGCGCAATTAACAAAATATACCAAAATTAATGGACAAGTTTCAAAAGCATTATCCGAAAAATTAGGTGATGAAGAGAAGACTTATGTAACTACCGCTTTGGGATGGTTGAATGAGATTAGTGAAAAAGGAGAATTTGAAAACCCAGATAAATATTTGGAAATGTTGTCGGCAACTGTTCCTTTGCGCAAAGATGATTTAGTGAAATCAACTTCAAAAAAGGTTATTGAAGATAGTTCGTCGATGAAAATGACACAATCATTTTTTGATATTGACCCTGATGATGACGAAAATACACCTCTACCAACGGTTGCGCAAGTACAAGCAAAATTCGATCAAGAAGGCCCTGTCATTAACGTAAAATTGCCAGGAATTGACCGTTTGAATGATACTTTTACGGATGATTTGCCAACGGTGAATGATTTATTGAAAAAAGAGATGGTTGGTAATGCAACACCTCTCTCGGACTTGGCTTTTAGTCGCCCGATAAAAAGTATTGTAGATGGTGTAAGTTTAAATCAAAAGTTTGTTTTCATCGGCAGATTATTCGATGGAGATATTAATTCGTATAATAAAGCCGTAGAAGATTTAGATAATTGTTTGAATTTTGGTGAAGCTAAGAATCTGATGAACAAGGCATTAGCACCAAAATACAATTGGATAATGGCAGCCGAAGAAGCCAATGATTTCTTGGAAGTGGTGGGGCGAAAATTTCAGTAAAGCATTATCAAATATTGAAAAATATTCCATAAATTTAAGCTCATTTGAAAAAATGAGCTTTTTTTGTTCAAAACTACCATTAATAATTTATGAAAAAACTACTACTCCTATGTATGTCAGCGTGTACTTTTCATACATACGCTCAAGATTATCCTCGCAAGGAAATCAATATCCGCAATTTTATTCAAGACATCGTTGGCAATCCTGATGGGGGCGTGGATGAGGATTTATTTGAATCATTATACCAAAATTACCTCAATCCAATCGACCTAAATAATGCTACTCGTGAACAATTAGCTTCGATTTATGTACTTTCCGAAAAGCAATTAAATGCTTTCTTTACTTATCGTCAAAAGGCAGGAAACTTGTTGTCAATCTATGAATTACAATCCATTCCAGATTTTGATTTACGTACCATTTATAAACTTATTCCTTTCGTTGCCGTTAAATCTGACGGACTTTCTTTGGGTACCTTAATGGATGGATTTGGTGGTTCTAATCAATATTTATTATTACGATACGCCCAAATTTTAGAAACAAAAAAAGGTTTTTCAGAACCTGATTCACGGAGTAAAGTTCGCTATGAAGGATCGCCTTTTAAGCTATATGCTCGCTATAAAATGTATTCCCAAAAAGATTTCACGTTGGGTTTCACCCTCGAAAAAGATGAAGGAGAAAGCCAATTAACTGATTTTAAATCGTTTCACCTAAATTTTCAAAATAAGAGACATTGGAAGAATATTACCTTGGGAGATTATCAACTCCAATTGGGGCAGGGCTTAGTGTCGTCGGCGGGATTTTACATTGGAAAAGGTTCTGAAACGGTGCTGACAACTCGCAGAAATCAGTTAGGTGTTCGTCCTTATACTTCTACTTTAGAAAATAACTTTTTCAGAGGTGCCGCCGCTACTTACGAGTTAGGGAAATTTGATGTTATTGGCTTTTATTCACGCATCAAAAGAGATGCAAATTTGGTGCAAGACAAAGCCACAAATTTAGAATATGCTTCTTCATTACAAACTTCTGGATTGCATCGAACTGCCTCAGAAATAGCTGACCAATCCCGTTTATTAGAAGAAAATTTTGGTACGGATATCTCTTATAAAAACAAGACTAATACGCTACAAGTAGGGTTTACGGCGCTGAAAACTAATTTTGGAAAGCCAATTCGAAAAGCGGAGAAAGATTATAATTTGTACGAATTTTCGGGTACTGAAAATTTGTTGACGGGGCTTCATTACAGTTATAATTATCAAAATCTTAATTTTTTTGGAGAAATTACTCGCTCTTCAAGTGGGGGAATTGGAGTAGTTTCAGGAGTATTAGGAAGTCTTGGAAAACGCACGGATTTCTCGGTTTTATTCCGAAAATATGACCGTGATTTTCATAGTTTTTATGCCAATGGCTTTTCTGAAAACTCAAGGAATATTAATGAAACGGGTTTGTATTTAGGCGTAAAGCACGCTTTAAATAAAACTTGGTCGGTTGCAGGATATTTCGATTATTTTCAATTCCCTTGGTATCGATATTTAGTAGACAAACAACCTACCTCGGGTTTTGATTTTTTGGGGAGAATTACGTATCAACCCAGTAAAACCTTGCAAGTTTTTTTCCAATTCAGACAAGAAAATAAGGAAGAAAATACTAAAATCACCGAAAGCTATTTTGATAAAGGTAAAGAAAAAATCCGTGAAATTACGGTGGTTCGAGATAGAACTCGGCGGGTATTTATTGCCAATGTAGATTATAAAATTTCAAAGGTTTGGAATATTCAAACCCGTGCTTCGTACAGTACGTATAAATTTGATGATCAGGACTTTACGCAAGGATTTGCCATTGCTCAAGATATCAACGCAGACCTCGGAAAGCTGTCATTTTCGAGTCGGTTAGCATTTTTTAAAACTGATGATTACGATAACAGACAGTATTTCTATGAACAAGATGTGTTATACGCTTTTACTTTTCCTGCCTACTATCAGCACGGAATTAGGCATTATCTGATGGCACAGTACAAATGTACTCGTAACATAGATGTTTGGGTACGTTGGGCAAGAACGGATTTGTTTGATGGCGGTATTTTTAGTTCGGGCTTAGAAGAAATTTCACTTTCTCATCGGTCTGAGATAAAATTACAGTTAAGAATACATTTTTAAAAGATAACGTATGAATTGTACAATTTTAAGTAACTTTATCTTTTAAATTCATCTAAGAAGTATTGTGTTGAAATATTTCAAGAATTTTATTTAATAATTATAAACTAAAACCTTAAAGTGATGCGAAAGTCTGTGAAAGTAAAGAAGCCAAAGGCAAAGGCAAAAGAAATTGTCAAGGTTCTTTCACCTACTTTTTATCCGCAAATAAGTATGCAAAGAAATTTTTATAAAGCACATCCATGGCACGGAATTCAGATTGGAGATGAGATGCCTAAAATTGTAACAGCATTCATTGAAATTGTGCCCACGGATACGGTTAAATATGAAATTGATAAAGAAACGGGTTATTTAAAAATTGACCGTCCCCAGAAATTTTCTAACATTGTTCCTGCCCTTTATGGTTTTGTTCCACAGACGTATTGTGGCGAAAATACCGCAGAATTTGCTCGTGAAAAATCAGGAAAAAACATTGAAAAAGGCGACGGTGACCCTTTAGATATTTTAGTATTATCTGAAAGAACCATTACGCACGGAGATATTATTTGTCAAGCAATTCCGATTGGGGGCATCCGAATGATTGATAAAGGTGAAGCGGATGATAAAATTATTGCCGTGTTGAAAGGTGATTCAATGTATGGAAGTTGGACGGATATGAATGATTGTCCAAAAGCAATTATTGACCGTTTGGTTCATTACTTTTTGACATATAAAAACATTCCAGGCGAAGAAAAAGTGGCAGTTGATATTGATGCCGTTTACGGAGCAGCAGAAGCACACGAAGTAATTCTGAAATCAAGAGAAGATTATCGAAATTTGGTAGGATAATTATTAATTGGCAATTGATAATGAACAATTATTTACTGTCCATTATCAATTGTCCATTATCAATTAATTACAATTCTTTCTTCACCAAATAATCGTCAGAAATAAGTTTAAAAACGTATCCAGAAATCCAACCTACGTCACCACCTTTAATAAAGTAAAAACGTTTCTGAACGCCATCACGGGTATATTCTTTCATCACAGTTTCCAGAATAGTTGCTCCCGCAATAATGTCCTGATTGTTATATAATTTTGTGGTAATTAATTTTACATCTTCTTCTGCAATT
Source organism: Arcicella sp. (assembly GCA_040403295.1). Lineage (GTDB taxonomy): Bacteria > Bacteroidota > Bacteroidia > Cytophagales > Spirosomataceae > Arcicella. The sequence goes on along the minus strand of JBBAKY010000081.1, from coordinate 4,864 downwards.
TGTCTGGCAATTGGATCGGCAATTTTGCCAAAATCAGGTGTAATCAATTCTTCATAATTGGACACGGACATTTGACGAAATTTCTTCACATCATCTAACGTAACTTCTACTGGGCGACCAATAATAGCGGCACGTTCAGGATGTAATAATGTGTTCATCACGAATGCAATTCCTCCCAATAAATATATATTTTTACGGTTTTTTAAACCTACTCTTCGATTCATTTCGATGGCGATTTCCTCACGAATTGGTGCAATTTCAGCGTCAACGCCAGCAATGTAACCTTTCAAATCGGTATCTGGATATTTCGTTTTTACGATTTTACCGAATGCTTTTGTGCCATACGGAAAGTTGACTGCTTCAAACTTAGAACGATTCAATAAATAACCTCCTTTAACATTTCCACCACCAATATCCATAATTGAAGATGATAAATGCAATTCAGGAACAATCATGGATAAAGCACCGTATTTTGCTTCATCTTCGAATGAAATTACATCAATTTTCTGATTAGGATTTTTAACGGCATCTCTAATAGCTGCCATTAATTCGGCTTCTTTGCCAGGGGCTTTGTCTGTTGCTTGCTTCAAACCACTACTCATTACCACAAAAAGCCGGTCCGCAACTACTGAGTTTCTAACCGTTGCCGTATCAATTAAATCTTTCACAGCCATAGCCGTTTCTTTGATAGCCGCTGCTGATAATGCGCTTGGCTCAGTATTGATTGACATACTTTTCTTGAGACTATACGTCAAGCCTTTTTTAGCTGAAACCGTAACCCCAATGATGCTTAATTTAACGCCTTTCGAGCCAATATCAATGCCAGCAAAAAGTTCTTCAGAATCTTTTAATCCACCAATTAATTGAGTCAGCGCTTTTTCGCTCATTGTCATTTTCAAGGTGTGATAAATTTCAATGGCTTTAACAAAATTTCTGGAAGCCTCTAAAATATTTTCTTGGTCACGGTACAAGAAACCCAAGTTTTCATAAGCCGCCGCTTCCCAATATTTGTCTTTATTTCTAACAATATTTAGGGCTCTATTGAGGTATTCTTCAGATTGGTCATATTGTTTTACTTCTCGTAAAGTGTTACCAGCTTTGATAAATTTAAGGGCTGAATTCAAATCTTGTGTTTGTGCGATGCCTGTTGCCCACACAAACATTCCCAGAAGAAGGATAAGGAATAGTTTTTTCATAATTGAGTTGGAATAATAAATTAGTTTTTAGTAAAGGGTCATTAAGATTAGTTAAAATGTTTATGCTACATAATTATTGCTGGAATTTTAAAACATTTCGGATTTAAAATAGCGATTTTGAACCAGCAAATAAAGGAAAAGTTAGTTTTTGTATAAAGGTGAACTGGTAGAAGTAGGGTCTATGTCTTGAAGTGAATCTTTTTTAGCTACGTTATTTTTTTTACGCTTCTTACTTTTTAATTTGCCTTTCACTACCTTAGAAGAGGTGCTTTTTTTAGCAGTAATAACTACTTTTTTGACGGGAACTTGTTGGTTATTACTTATCATTGAAAACGTATTGAAATGTAGCAATAAACTCGTTGAAAATAATAATAATAAAGCCATCATGGATAACCTTGCAATATAAGCAAATGAATCCCAGTGAATTCTTTCAATGATGCTAAAGTCATCATTAGATTGCTGTTTTTTAGTTGTGGATTTCATTAGAATCAGGAATTAAGTTTATTAATGGTCTAATTAATGGATAATTATTCAAATACGAATTTAACCATCTTAGAGGTTATAAACAAAAAATGTTCCAAAGATTTGTGAAAACAAGCTTTGGAACATTTTGACAGATAAAATTATGAATGTTTACTTGGTGCCAATCACTTCATTTCCTTGTAAAATCATCTTAATTCCCGTTACTTTTTTGGTTGTCGCATCCCGGGTAAAGATGATAGTTGAACCATAAGAACTGGTGGAAATATACATATCAACGTCTTTTTGTTTGAGTAATTTGTTGTTTCCGTAACTATCAGCTTCGCCATATAGGAAACCCCCATCTTTTGTAATTTTATAAACCGAAAAATACTCTTTCATTTTATATTCTCCGAGGTATTCATCCAAGCTATCAGCAACGATTTGTTTCTGAAAAATCGACTTTTTGATGGGGGTTGACTTTGCCGAAAGCGTTGTGTAAATACCGATACACAAGGCAATAAGAATAATTTTTTTCATGCTATTTCGTCTGATTATTTTGAGTTATTTAAAAATGTCATAATTTTTAATAAACTGGCATGGTTTCATCTATTTCATTCGCCCACGCATTAATGCCACCCGTGAGATTTTGCAAATTCGTAAAACCATGATTTTGAGATAAATACTCAATCACACTTGCCGACCTAAAGCCATGATGGCAATAAACGACCACCATTTTATCCTTCGGAATGTGTTTTATATTGGTCGGAATATTACTCATCGGAATCAAAACTGTATTTTCAATTCGACAAGTTTCATATTCATTCAAATTTCTAACATCCAAAATAAAAATATTTTCCTGTTTTTCTATCCTTTGGTGTAACTCTTGAACCGTCATTGATTTTTTAATTTCTTGATTATTAGTTGTTTTTTGTTTATTTCTCTTAATGGAAATATTATTTTTTCGGCATTTTTTCTGCGGTTCACTTTTATTTTTTGGGAGGTATTTTCCAATAAATCTACCAGCAAAAGTTATCCACTCAACACCGTGCCAATGCCCGTAATCATTTTAATTACTTCGTTGGCTTGGTACATTCCTAACATTCCAGGCAGAATTCCTAATACACCCCAATCGTAGCACAATTTGGAATTTCTAACTCAGAAGGTTGTTAGGGGAAAAGACAGCGATAAGTAGGACTCAAATGGCCGTTTGTATCCTTAAAATTAAAGGGAGACACTTATTGTTCCTCAAATTGATAAATTGCTCCGTACACAAAGGGTTTATTGAGTTTTACACAGTAGTCATTAATGAGGTACCGAGCCGTAAGACTACCAAGACTTTCGCATTTTTTAGCTTTATTTGCCCTTCTAATCATATTTGTGGAAGTAATAAATGTTTTTGATAACGATTTTTTTCGGAGGAAGAGAGCATATTTATTCAGTTCAAAATTTTAAAATTAATTTCCAATGTTCAATTATCAATTTCAAAGTAAACAACGAAATCCAACTATATCAACTTCAACACTCAGCATTTGATATTGATAATTTCAAAAATTAAATTTGAATATACACGCAAAAACCTCCCCAACAACGTTGAGAAGGTTCTTAATATTTTTATGAGCTCAGGATTACAAAGTCAAAGTTCCTCTGCGAGCAGCAGCAACTAAAGAGGCTTCTAAGCCATTTTTGTTGATAGTACGGATTGCTTTTCCAGATACTTTTAATTGTACCCAAACGCCTTCCGACTCTAAAAAGAATTTCTTTGTGTGAAGATTAGGGAAAAATTTACGCTTCGTTTTATTGTTAGCGTGTGATACATTATTTCCTACTTGTGTTTTTCTTCCTGTTAATTGACAAACCTTAGCCATGATTACTCTTTATTTTAGTTATGTAAAATCGCTTTTAAGGCGATATAATAGACTTAATTTTCAGTTCTTTCTGAAACGGACTGCAAAATTAGGAATTAATTCTTAACGATACAATTTATTAAGGAAATAAAATCAATAAAATCCTTACATTTGCCAAAACTAATCATTAGGATTATATATGTTCAAAACAATTGCCACGTCCTTGCTTTGGCTTACGAGTTTGCCCGTGTGTATTTACACATTGATAACGTACTTGTTTTCTTACACACTCGTGCTTGACCATTGGTCGGCAGGATTTGTGATGATGAGCCTTCCATTTGCCATGTTGGGATGCTTTATTATTGCCTTCACATGGCTTTTTATACGTCCTGCCAGAGCTATTTTGCCCATCTTGATTTTGGCTTTAGGTTACCCATTTATCAAACGTACAATTGCCTTCAAAGACCCACAACGAGCTACAAACTCCTTATCTGTTTTTAGTTACAATGTTTTTGGTTTTTATGGGGATAATAACAATATTGAAAAAACTAAGAAATTAATATCTTATTGCATTGATTATGAAGCAGATATAAAGTGTTTTCAGGAATTTTATAATGTAGATGATAATGAAAACTTTCAGAGTTTAATACCCATGTTGAAAGAAACTCCTTATTTCGTTAGTAATAAAGAAAAGTGGAATCCTGGTATGATAGGCTTGATTATTTTCTCAGCCTATCCCATCATTAATCGTGATGGAAAGACTTTCGGACGGAGTAATGCCAACGGCTATTTGATGGCGGATATTGCCCGAAAGAAGGATACTATTAGGGTCATCAATATCCAATTGCAATCAATGGGAATTAGGGTAAATAAAGTTGTTAGTGAAATGAAAGGGGAGGCTTATGAGGAGGCAAAAAAGGAGGGGAAAGGCATTATTTCATCCCTTAAAAGAGGGTTTGAACAACATTCCGAAGAAATTGAACCCATCAAAAGACTTATTAATGATAGTCCATATCCTGTAATTCTCTGCGGAGATTTCAATGAAACGCCCTACGGAAATGCCTATGGAAGTATTAGAGACAGGCTAAAAAATGCCTTTGAAGAAGCAGGGAATGGCTTTGGGTTTACTTTGAACCGAAGCCCAAGAATTGTGAGAATAGACAATCAATTTTGTTCAGAATCAATTAAAGTGCTTGATTTTAAGACTTTTAACAATGTAAAACTTTCTGACCATTATCCAATTTTGGGAAGGTATGATATTAGGTAATTGGGGATTAGGTAAAATATTTTCAGCATGAAGAACTCTAAAACTTGAAAATAGATTTTCCCTAATCCCTAATCCCTAATCCCTAATCCCTAATC
>JBBAKY010000080.1:0-17265 GCA_040403295.1 Arcicella sp. | reverse complement strand
CTTAATAACATTAAAGTTGCTACAAGATAGAAATCTATAAAAAAAGCCTCTTCAAATTTATTTGTTGTTTTTTTATTCTGCAACCACATAGATACATAGGTGAAATAGTTAAGAGTAGGATTCATTTACTGGCTCATACAAGCATCCACACTTTTTCGTTCTCGTACAAGCGTATTCGCTTGTACGCACAAAAATCTCCACTCTTTTTCAAAACTGTTTGATTATCGTTCTCTTACAAGCATCCTCGCTTGTAAGCACAAAAGTGTCCACACTTTTTCAAAACTGTTTAAATAATATTTACGTAAATATGACATACTAACGACATTATTAATTAAAATTTCTTCTCACATTTGTAATATAAATTTGAATTTAAAATATGAAAAAAATAGTCCACAAACATCCGCTGGCAATTCGCTGGTTTCATTGGGTCAATTTTCCCTTACTCTTCGTGATGATTTGGTCAGGAATGTTAATTTATTGGGCAAACGGAATTTATAAAATTCAGATTGGAGATACCCTTATTTTTAAATTTTTTCCAAAAAGCGTTTATACTTTTCTTGGGTTATCAGGACAATTAGCCAAAGGCATGGCATGGCATTTTGCCACCATGTGGTTATTCACCATCAACGGAATTTTATATTTTTTATACACCATGATTTCGGGTGAATGGCGTTTGATTGTTCCAGAAAAAAAATCATTTAAAGAAGCGTGGCAAGTGGTTTTACACAGCATGGGGGTTAGTAAAACGAGTCCACCACAGGATAAATATAACGCTGCTCAACGGATTGTTTATACCTTAGTAATCGTAATGGGCTTTGGCTCAATTTTAACGGGTTGGGCCATTTTCAGACCGGTACAATTAGCTTGGTTGACCACAATTTTGGGCGGATACAAATTAGCCAGAATTGAGCATTTTGTGCTAACTATTGGTTTTGTACTGTTTTTTATAGTCCATATTTTGCAAGTCATAAAAGCAGGCTGGAAAAATTTTCAGAGTATGATAACAGGATTTGAAGTAAAAGAAAAAGCATGAAAGAAGAACTAACAACCGACCAAAAAATTAGACGCCAAACCATCAAAGCTTTCGTGGGTTTTGGCGTTTTGAGTCTCGTGCCGATTGGCGTGTGGAAATGGATAAATGCCAGTTCATATCTCAATAACACGCTTGCTCCCTTGCGAAAAACGTTAGAATTTAACGAACGCCTAACGGGTAAAATATTGCAAAACAGCCATTTAGCTCCTTCATTTCCCTTATCAGAAGCTCAACGAAATGTTCGGGTGAATGGTAGCGTTGGCTTAGTGAGTCCGTTAGAAGGAGATTATAAAGTAAAAATAGAATCGGGCGATAATAAATTTGACGTTACTTTAGATGAATTAAAGGCCTTACCAAAACAAGAAATTGTCTTTGAATTTAAGTGTATTGAAGGCTGGTCGCAGATTCAACATTGGGCGGGAGTCCGTTTCGTGGACGTAATGCACCATTATAAAATTGGGCAAAAAGATGCGGAGAATTTATATAAATACGTAGGAATGGAAACGCCCGATGATAAATATTACGTAGGAATTGATATGCCAAGCGCCGTGCATCCGCAAACGATTTTGGCCTACGAAATGAACGGACAGCCTCTGACTGATACAAAACACGGTGCGCCTTTACGGCTGATTATCCCTGTGAAATATGGTTATAAAAGTTTGAAAAGAATTGGCGTAATTAAATTTTCAGACACTCGCCCCAAGGATTATTGGGCTTTGTTTGGGTACGATTATTTTGCGGGACTTTGAAAAATAATAATAATATTCAAAAGCAGCCTCCAAAGGGTTGCTTTTTCTTTTAATCTTTGATAAAAAATAACGTATTTTGCTGTTTCTAAACGATGTGAGAGAACATCTTGTTATATATACATGAATCTAATAAAAGTCGCCGCAGGGGTTGTGAATCAAACGCCGCTTGCTTGGGAAAGCAATAAAAACAACATCATCAATAGTATTGAAGATGCCAAGAATCAAGATATTAGCCTACTTTGTTTGCCCGAATTATGTATCACTGGGTATGGATGTGAGGATATGTTTTACGCACAATCTACGTGTGATACTGCCATGGAAATGTTGCAGGAGATTGTACCTCATACCTCCAGTATTGCGGTTTGTGTGGGTTTACCGATTCGGGTAATGAATCATGTCTATAATGCAGCCTGTTTGATTGTGAATAAGCAAATAAGGGGTTTTATCTGCAAAAAAAATCTGGCAAATAACGGAATTCATTACGAAACCCGCTGGTTTCAACATTGGCCCGTTGGCGAGCGTACCGAAATGCGTTTGGGCGAATTTACGTATCCCGTTGGAGATTTTGTTTTCGATGTCGGGGGTGTGAAAATTGGTTTTGAAATCTGTGAAGATGCTTGGATTGCCAATCGTCCTGGTCGTGATTTGTATTTGCAAGGTTGCGATGTTATCTTGAATCCAACGGCATCACATTTCTCATTTTTCAAAACTCAAACCCGTGAAAGATTGGTGCAAGAAGGATCTCGTTCTTTTGGCGTGGCCTATATTTATGTCAATTTATTGGGAAATGAGTCAGGTAGAGCCATTTTTGATGGTGATGCAATGGTCGCACAAACGGGCGAAATGTTGGTGTCTGGCACAAGGTTTTCGTATAAAGATTACTATTTAACGACCGCAGTAATCGATTTAGACAAAATTCGATTGGAACAAACCCAAAATCGAATCACCTTCAAATCGACTAATCCTGTTCAAGTGCTTTTTGATTATCCAGAAATTGACCCAGTTAAAAATGTTTTTGAATTAGAACATTGGGAAGCGAAGGGCTACCAAAAAGAGGAAGAATTTGCTCGGGCAATTGCCTTAGCCTTGTTCGATTATCTGCGTAAATCACGCTCAAATGGTTGGGTAATTTCACTTTCGGGTGGAGCGGATTCTTCGGCAATTACGGCTTTGTGTTATTTAGCAATTGAATTGTGTGTCAAGGAGTTAGGCTTAGAAGATTTCAAAAAGAAGTTTGCCTATATCAAAAATATTCAAGGATGTAAAGATGTAAAAGAATTATCGGCCGCTTTGATTATTAATGTTTATCAAGGCACTGAAAACAGTTCAAAAGCTACTCGCCATTCTGCTACTTCTTTGGCGAAAGATTTGAATACAACTTTTTATGATATTGATATAAATGGGTTAGTAGAAACCTACAAAGGACTCATTCAAGAGGCAATTGGACGAGATTTATCATGGGAAACCGATGATATTGCGCTCCAAAATATTCAAGCGAGGGTCAGAAGCCCAAGTGCTTGGTTACTGGCAAATATTACGAATTCATTGTTACTTTCAACCTCAAATCGTTCGGAAGCCTCGGTTGGATATGCCACAATGGATGGTGATACATCGGGTTCAATTTCACCGATTGCGGGGATTGATAAGCATTGGCTACGTCATTTTTTACGTTGGTTAGAAAATACAGGACTGGGTGGAGAATTAAAAATTGCAGGACTCAATGCCATGAACAATCTGCAACCAACCGCCGAACTTCGACCTTTGGAAGCCAAACAAATTGACGAAGAAGATTTGATGCCTTACGACCTCTTAAATGCCATTGAAACGGCTGCGATTCGGGATAAAAAAACACCGAAAGACTGTTTACAACTCATGGAATTAGAATTTGAAGGAATTTACAATCGAGAAAAATTAATTTTATCCATCGAAAGATTCTTCAAATTATTTGCACGTAACCAGTGGAAAAGAGAACGTTACGCTCCAAGTTTCCACGTGGACGACCGCAACCTCGATCCAAGAAGTTGGTTAAGATTCCCGATTTTGTCGGGCGGATTTGAGAAAGAATTAGCAGACCTACACGAATATGTAAAAAGTTCTGGAAAAGGGAAGCGTAAAGGAAAGATTGGGTTTTAAAACAATAAATTTTAGCATAAATGTCAAAACAAATTAACACCATTATTTTCGATTTAGGCGGAGTCTTGATTGATTGGAATCCATTATACGTTTTCAACGATTTGATTCCTGATGAAGAACGTAGAGCCTATTTCTTTGAGGAGGTTTGTCCGATGCACTGGAACGAACGCCAAGATGCAGGAACTTTAATTGCGTTGGCAACGGAAGAAAGAATTGCGCTCTTTCCTGATTGGGAACACGAAATTCGAGCTTATTATGGCCGTTGGGTTGAAATGTTGGGCGATGCTAATCAAGGAACGGTGGAAATTCTCAGAAAATTGATTGATTCGCCAGATTATCGAGTTTATGCCCTCACGAATTGGTCAGCCGAAACTTTCCCCATTGCCAAAGCTATTGAGCGTTTTCATTTTTTGCATTGGTTTGAAGGCACTTTGGTTTCGGGCGAGGAATTTTTATTAAAACCTCAACCAGAAATCTATGAAGCTATTCTGAGTCGCTACGATATTGACCGAGAAAAAGCTATTTTTATTGATGATAATATTAAAAATGTAATCGGTTCAAAAGCCGTAGGATTGGATGCTATTCATTTTCAATCGCCCGAGCAATTAGCCGAGGAATTGAAAAGTAAAGGCATTAGGGTTTAGAAAAGCTAACATCCTCCACTAATTCTCAGTCCCAAAAACCTTAAAAAAATATGCTTTTAGCCATTGATATTGGAAATACTGACATCGTTTTTGGAATTCATGATAGTTTTTCATGGATTCATCAATTTCGTATTTCTTCTTCTTTATCTCAAAGATCTTCTGATTATGAGGCTCAATTACGCATTCGATTTTTAGAAAACTCATTGAAAATCGGTGAGATAAAAAAATCAATTATCAGTTGTGTTGTCCCCGACCAGAAAGCTATTTTGAAAGAAATGGTGCAACAAATGTTTGGAATCGACCCATTAATAGTTGGCGTTGAGATGTACTATAAACTAAAAATGAAGATTCCAAGTCCTTATGAAATCGGAACAGATTTGGTCTGCAATGCGGTTTATGCGTATTATACCCACAAAAAAAAGTGCATCATCGTTGATTTTGGCACGGCACTTACTTATACAGTTGTCTCGGAAAAAGGCGAAATTATCGGGGTTTCAATTGCCCCAGGTTTGAAAACTGCCGTAAAAGCATTGTTTTCTAATACCGCACAATTGCCCGAAGTACCTTTACAAATGCCCGAATCTGCCATTGGAAGAAATACCGTTCATGCAATACAAGCTGGAATTTTGTGGGGATACGTGGGCATGGTTCGAGAAATGATTCATCAAATCAAAAAAGAAGTTGGACTGGATTGTGTAGTTTTGGCTACGGGTGGGCTTTCATCTATTCTTACTCCTTTGCAAGATGATTTTGATGAAGTAGATAAAGCCTTGACTTTAAATGGATTAAAAATTATTTCTGAGTTGGTTTGAATAAAATTATTTCAACATATTAATTCATGATAAGGCCTAAAGCCATGCCATGAATATTAAAAAAATCATCATTTTTGTGAAATGATGATTTTTTTATTCCCTCTGCAACCTTTTTCTCCCCACTTGCATCTCATTGACAAATACCCATTCTTCCAGAACTAAACAAATACTTTAACGCAATTCCACAACCATTCATCCTTTAAAAGAACCGAATAGGTAATATGCAATACAAGGTAGTAGGCTTTACTTATAATTTTGACTTAACAAATAAACCTTTTTCCGATGCCCCGTAATGGCATCGTTTAATATTAAACATAAAACTCATTATGAAAAATTTTCTTTACACAATCCTCACCCTCCTAAGCCTAAATAGTTTCAAAACTAATGCACAGGGAAAAGTAAGCGGACAAATTACGGATGACAAATCTAAAATCGTAGAATTTGCCAGCGTAACCTTACTAAAAGCAAAAGATTCTACACTCGTAAAAGGGGCTTTATCTGACGGCAGCGGCTCTTTTGAATTTGAGAAAATACCTTCGGGAGAATATTTAGTAAATATTTCTCAAATGGGCTACAAAAATTTTTATACCCCAAAATTTTCTTTAGATGCTGACAATCCTTCGGTGAAATTATCAAATTTGGTTTTATCAGAAGATTCTAAGCAATTATCTGAAGTTCAAGTAATTGCTAAAAAGCCTTTCATTGAGCAACAAATTGATAGAACCGTTGTAAATGTCGAAAACTCAATCGTCTCGGCGGGAAGTACGGCTTTGGAAGTATTAGAAAAAGCACCAGGGGTAACGGTTGATAAAGATGGCAATATTTCGTTGAAAGGTAAACAAAATGTAATGGTTTTGATGGATGGAAAACCAACGTATATGTCTGCCGGTGATTTAGCAAATTTATTGAGAAATATGCAGTCGAATCAATTAGAAAAAATCGAAATTATGACCAATCCACCCGCCAAATATGATGCTTCGGGCAATGCGGGAGTTATTAATTTACGGACAAAAAAGAACCAAAATATGGGCATAAATGGCTCGGCTACGGTTGGTTTTGGGTATGGTTTCTATCGTTCTTTACCGAAAGAAAATGGAAGTTTAAATTTGAATTATCGTCAAGGAAAATTGAATTTATTTGGAAATTTCTCTGCAAACAATCGTAAAAGTTTTCAAATAAATGAGATAAATAGAAAATTTGTTGAGAATGGAAAAGTGCTTTCAGGCTTCGACCAAGTGGCAGATTCTGATAAGAAAAATAGCTCAGCTTCTTACAAAATGGGAGCCGATTATTTCTTAGATTCAAAAAATACCATCGGCGTTTTATTCAACGGCATGAGTGGGAATTATAGTGAATTGCTTGACAATCAAGCCATTGTAAAAAATTCATTGGGTCTGCAAGATTCAACTTCTATCACAAAGGGAGATATCAATAACGATTGGGCAAATTATTCTGCTAACATCAATTTCAAACACGTGATTGATTCAACGGGTAAAGAATGGACAATGGATGCTGATTATGCTCGTTATAATGCCAATAATAACATGAAGTATCGTACTTCCAAATACGACCTTTTGAATATTCTTCGCCAAACTCGTAATGAAGATGGCATGACGGATTCAAAAATCAATATTTACTCTTTTAAAAGCGATTTAGTTTATCCAATAAATAAAACTTCAAAATTTGAAGCCGGGATAAAGTCAAGTTATGTCCATTCCAACAACGATATGCGCTTTGAATTCTTGATTGGCGACCTTAACAATCGTGTTCTTGACCCTACTCGTACCCGTGATTTTTTGTATAAAGAAAACATTAATGCGGGCTACGTAAATTATTCAAAACAATTCAAAAAATTGAGCGTACAATTGGGATTACGAGTTGAAAATACCATCGGACAAGGAACTTTGAAAGGCGTTGAATTATTGAATAGAAACTATACAAATTTGTTCCCGAGTATCTTTTTGCGTGAAAAACTCAATGCAAAACACCAATTGGGCTTATCGTATAGCCGCAGAATTGACCGCCCAAGTTATGAGGATTTGAATCCGTTTTTATACTTCCTCGACCCTTATACTTTTGAGAAAGGAAATGAACTTTTACTACCACAATATACCGATGCTTTGGAGTTGTCGCACACATTCATGGATGCTGTTACCACTACCATCAATTATAGCCGAACCAACGGCATGATGACCCAAATTTTGCAACAAAATAATGCGTTGAAATTGACGAATGTAACGAAATATAATATCGGATACGTAGATAATTTTGGCATTGCTTTCTCTGTTCCCGTTCCCATGGCGAAGTGGTGGTTTAGCAATACTTATTTCAATTTATACAACAATCATTACGTGGGTGATATTCCAAAATTTACGATTGGAACCGACGGAAAGGAAAGCGCAATTTATCAACCTTTGGATGCTCGTGCCACCACTTACAATGTCAATATGACCAATCAATTTACGGTGACTAAGAAATTTTCGTTGGAATTGAGCGGTTGGTATCAGTCGGGATTTGTTGAGGGGCAATTAGTGGGGAAACCCATGGGAGCTGTTTCATTTGGTATTCAACAAAAGCTAATGAATGATAAAGCAACGTTGAAATTAAACGTAAATGATGTATTTTGGACTCAGAAATTCACAGGAAGTTTTCTTTTTAATGATATTGATGTTCAGATTGCAAATCGTTGGGAAAGTCGTACTGCTCGGATTACATTCACTTATCGTTTTGGTAATAATAAAGTTAAAGCCGCTCGCCAACGTCAAACAGGATTGGAAGATGAAAAAGGTCGGGTAAAAAATGGTGGGAATTAGAAATTAAAATTTCTTGGTAAATATTGATGGCATGACTTTGAGTCATGCCATCAATATTTTATTACTGCTTTTCGCCTGGCAAAGTATATTTAAACTTAGTTTTACCTGATTTTTTATCCTTCTTTCCGTTAAATTTCTTCCCCCCTCCTAAGCGACTCCAAGGCCAATGTTTTTTACTTGTAACCCACGAAAAAGCGGCCCGAGGACGATAAACACCATTTTCATGCTTATGTTCTTGAGAAACTCTACACGTTTTTTCGGGACATCTTCTCGCCCAAATACAACTCTCCAACGTTTGACAGCAAATAATTAGAATGGCACAATACAGCAGTGTTTTCAATCTCATTGAGTAAGGATTTTATTTAAGCAAATGTAAGAAAATATTCCTTTTCTAAGTCCGTAACATAGACGAGTTTGTCCGCAAAAATATTTATATCTCAATAACGAAAAAAACAAGCAAAATATTGGACAAATCTTGTTGCCTCAATGCTCATTTTTCACGACTAAATTTCAAAATATACTTTATGAATGAAGCAATTTACCGTAAACTAAATATTGATACCATAACATTCATTTAATTCTTTATTGAATTAATCAATCATATTTGTCAAGATTTATTGATAAAAATTCAAAATCAACTTTCTAAAATTCATTTAACGAATCAATTAAAAAATACTGTCATGAAAAAATTACTAATTCTCTTTACCCTTCTTGTTATGATGATTAATGCTTGTAAAAAAGATGAGTCAAGCGTAAAACCAAGTGAAAATCCAGTATCTTCTTTAGTATCCGATGTCGATTGGGCAGTATCTGATGCGTCAAATGGAGGTAAATATGAGTTAGGATATGTGTTCAGTTCAAATACCAAAGGAAAAGTCACGCAAGTAGCTGCACAAATGAAAGACCCTGGCATTTATACAGTTTCTATTTGGGATGGAGATTCAAAAGCTTTATTACGCCAAAAAACAATTGAACAAACAAGTCCAAATAAATTTTCATTAGCTTCGGTTGACGAATTGGTGATTGAAAAAGACAAGAAGTATGTAGTCAGTATTAACAACACAATCAGTAATGTAGCAAAAGGTTACAATGCTCTAAAAAAGAAGGTGAATTCTTCTGCAACCATATTTCCTATTAGCAGAGGAAGTATTATCATTCAAAAATCTGTTTATGCATCTTCTGCAACACCGGTATTTCCAGCAGTTGATTATTCAAGTAGTAATACCTTTTATGGTTTTGCAGATATCACTTTCATTCCTGACTGATTAGTAGATTCAAACAGAAAGCCTCTCAAATTTGATTTGAGAGGCTTTCTGTTTATAAAAAAAGAGTTCTACATTATCTTTCTCACAATGTCTTCAACCGAAACTCCTTCTGCCTCAGCCTTGAAGTTACGAACAATTCTGTGACGAAGTACTGCCATTGAAACGGCTTTTACATCTTCAATATCGGGAGAATATTTTCCGTTTAAAAGCGCATTGCATTTTGCGGCCAAAATCAAATTTTGTGAAGCTCTTGGACCAGCACCCCACTCCAAATATTTATTGCAAGTCTCATTGGCCATTTCTGTATTTGGGCGAGTTTTCTGCACCAATTTCACGGCGTATTCCACCACATTATCCGCTACGGGTACACGTCTAACTAATTGCTGAAATTCCAGAATTTGTTGACCTGTAACCTGCTTTTGAACTTTATATTTTTTATCCGAAGTTGTACTTTTTACAATATCCAATTCTGATTGATAAGAAGGATAATCTAACTTCACCATAAACATAAAACGGTCTAATTGAGCTTCTGGAAGCGGATATGTTCCTTCTTGTTCAATTGGGTTTTGGGTTGCCAATACAAAAAATGGCTTCTCCAAAGGATATTTATGTCCTGCCACCGTCACGGCGTATTCTTGCATAGCTTCCAATAAAGCAGATTGCGTTTTTGGTGGAGTACGGTTAATTTCATCGGCAAGGATGATATTGGCAAAAATAGGACCTTTTACAAATCTAAAATTACGCTCATTATCCAATGTTTCTGACCCCACAATATCCGAAGGCATTAAATCGGGGGTAAACTGAATACGATTAAAATCCAAATCTAATGCCTCGGCAATGGTGTGAATCAAAAGTGTTTTTGCTAACCCTGGAACGCCCACAAGCAAACAATGTCCTTGACAAAAAATGGCGGTAAGCAGCATTTTAACGGTATCTTCCTGTCCGATAATTACTTTCCCGATTTCAGTAGTAAGTTTTTGGTAAGATTCTCTTAAAGCATCTACTGCTTCAACGTCTGATTGGTATTGAGCCATATTATTAAATTTCAGGTTTTAATTTAGCTTTTAGCTTTGAAGAAGTACTATAACTCATCTCTCAAAACTGTTTTCATATAAAAGTCAAAGTGTCAGGCAAATTTACCTGACACTTTTTAAATATAAACAAAATTGTTGCCAAAGATTTTAATTACTATTGGTCTTCATCACATTACATTCTTTATATTCATCTACCACGTAAATAAACACATCTTCTTTGGCTTTGGCAAACCATTTCTCGATGGCAGTATTTTTCTTTCTGTTCAATGTATAATTAGATAATCTCTGGAAATCATCTTGTAAATTAGCAAAGTGCGGAGCGTGTTTTGTTTTATAAAACAAGATTCTCATGGCAGAACGACCGTCTTCCGTTCTGTAAGCCATTGGAGCGGTTACAGTTCCTACTTTCATCGTATCAACGGTGAAGTACAAACCCGATTCCATCGTACCATCCAAAGGCATTCTGATTGAGCGAGATTGTGGATCAACTAACATTCCTCCAGCATCTTGAGTAGCTTTGTCTTCCGAAAACAATTTAGCTGCCTTTTCAAATTTCAACGTATCCCGTTGAATTAAAACCCGAATACTATCTAAGAAACGAGTTGGATCAGTCACATCAAGTCGTTGATAATCAGGCCGTAACAGAATGTGTAAGGCATGGTATTCTTGTCCACGAGTTTCCAATAGTTTTATCAAGTGATAACCAAATTCAGATTCTACCACATCCGACATCTGACTGGGTTTCAATTTCAGAGCGGCCGCCTCAAACGGTGCAACCATTTGTCCACGTTTTGAGAAACCTAAATCCCCACCTCTTTTCCCAGAACCAATATCTTCTGAATAGAGTTTAGCTAAATCTTCAAATTTCTCACCATTTTCAACTCGCTTTTTATAATCCAAAAGTCTTTTGTAGAGTTCTGCTTTTTGAGCTTTGGTGGTTTTTGCCATTCTCACAATTTGTCCAATTTCCACTTCTGAAGGCAAATAAGGCAATGAGTCTTTGGGAATAGCCTCATAGAATCGTCTTACTTCTTTAGGCGTAACTTTAACATCACCCGTGATTTTATCTTGCATTTTGCGGGTTACTAATTGTTCTTTAATGGCTGAACGCAATTCCTCTTTCAACGAAGCAATTGTTTTTCCATACGCCTCCGTGATATTTTTCTGAGAGCCAAACTGTTGCTCCATTTGATCCATCCGAGAATTAAGCTCCGAGTCAATTCGCTTTTCTTCAACCGTTACAGAGTCAATTTCAGATTTTGCCAACATCAATTTACCCACTACCAAACTTTCTAATAATTGGCATTTGGGAGGTGCTTGTTGTCCATTTTGCGAAGCCTGTTGCAGCTGTGCTTCCAATTCAGATTTCAATAAATAATAATTATCTACCTTCGCAATGATTTTATCAAGCACAATGGGGGTTTGAGCCACCAGTGAATGTTGCGATATTGCAGTTATGGTTAGTAATAGAAAAAGATTTTTTAGGAATTTCATGTACGAAAAATTAAAATAACACGTAAAGATAACGCTTTTTGCGGCGTGCATTGGTATAGTGATAAAGTTAAAAAGTGTTAAGGAAAATTTTATTCTGGGTTTCTTGTTCTGAATTTTCGCTCTTAATTTTAATTTAGGAATGCGACAGAATAGAGTACCCAGTGTTTAATTCAATATTTTATTCAACTCATCTTGATTCAAAACTACTGGATATTTTGCTTTTAATTGGTTGATTAAATTATTGTACAATACCGTTTGATAATCCTTCATTATTTGTCCACGTGCTTCTTGAAAAGTTTTGGCCCGAGGTTCCTCCACTTTCTGAATATTCACCCAAATTTGTCGGCCTTTTGAGTCAGAATTATTCTCGCCAATGATCCAACTTATCGAATCCAGATATTCATTTTCACCTTTTTTAAAGAAACGTTCTTCGGCAGTCAGGCTTCCCGGTTTCAACGCATTAAATCTCTTTACCACATCGTCCATCGAATTTGAGAAGAATTTAATACCCACTCGCATATTTTTCAAGCGGTCAGTTTTTGAAACGGGTTTATATTTTCCGTCATCTTTTTCAAGAATTCTCATCGGAGAGATTCCCTTATTGATTAAGTAATTAACAATTTTTCTGGCTCTTTGAGATGATACAGTTTCAGATTCTTCGGGGTCAGAATTTCCAGTGACTTCAATGGTATAATCACGATTTTTTGTCAGAATAATAGTCAAATCGTAAAGCATTTTTTGCGTATCTGCTGAAAAATCCGATTTGTCCTTTTCAAAATAAATCTCCGGGAAACGGCGATTCATGAGATAAGGAGCTTTCAACAAAGAAGACTTTACTTGTTCCATCGTTTCTTTACGGTCAGTCGAAATAATTTTTGCAAAAACCCGATTAGTGTATTGGTAATTCTGAGCGTTTTGTATAAAATAATTTATTTGAGCCAAAGAATCTAAGGATTTTTCCAGCACATTATCACTCAAAAATTCTTTCTGTAAAATACCTTCACGAAAATCTTGTATGTCCGAACGGAATTCAGGATATTTCACTTCCAGATTACTTTCTTCATAACGCAAATTTCTATCTTCCACGAAAAGGTTGTACCAATCACGTTCGGATTTGTCGTTCAATGCGCCTATTTTAGCTAATTGTTTTTGTGTTTTTGTTACGAAACCATAAAACTCACGAACCGTTGAAAACGTTTGGTTGATGGTAAAAATAGTTTTTCCAAGATAATCTTCGTTACCCACTCTATCTTTATAAAAACTATCGAACGCTTCTTGTTTGACAGAGATAGATTCTTGAAAATTATTATCCTTCTTCAAACGCTTCACTAAGTTTCCCTTAATGATTATTCCCCTTGAAGGATCAGCAGTTACTTTTTCTTTAATGTACTGCGCTAATTCTTCAAATTTCAATAAAGGTTTTTTCTCAACTAATCTAAAAATGTGCCAACCCAAAGAAGTCTGAATAGGAGCGGTAAAATCACCTTTCTCACTCAAAGCAAACACGGCATTTGCCATTTTTTCGTCAATCAATGTTCCTGCCTCAAACCATTTATTGATTACTCCACCTTTAGATTTGGTGTTAGGGTCGGTCGAATAAACTTTGCATACGCCCTCAAAAGGCTCATTTTTCTTCAAATATCCGTAGGCTTCTTCAATTTTCTTCTTGGCTGCTTCAATTACTTCTGGCTTTTCGTTTGGTGCCACACTGACCAGAATATGGGCTAATTTAACCTTTCCCCGTGAAGAACGTTTTTCTAAAACTTTCACTAAATGATAGCCTTTATCCGTCCGAATTGGCAATGAAACTTCACCTTTGGGATATCTATAAGCAGCAGATTCAAAAGCGTAATGATTATCTAAAACCGCAATAAATCCAATGTCTCCCCCTTTTTCAGCCGTTTTTGCATCTTGAGAATAATTTTTGGCTATTTGTTCAAAAGATTCCCCTTTCAAAATCCTCAAACGCAAAGTTCTGATCTCATCAAAGGCAGTCATCGTATCAGCAGGGCTGGCATTATTGGGCACCGCAATAAATATTTGGGCAACTCGAACTTCCTCTCGCATACGCTCGTAGGCCTCCTGAATCATTTTTTCGAGGATAATTTTATCAACTAAATAAGGGGTTGCCAACTCTTTACGGTACGAATTAATCTCTTCTCTAAACCCCTTGGTGGTATCCTTGCCCATCCGTTGGGCAGCGTAAACCATGAGTTTATAGTTTAAATAGTTATCAAAAAACTCTTGTGATTTATCTTTCTTTACACTATCACTCTGAAGAAGTTTTCGGTAGGTTTGCGACAGTTCTAAGGGTGTGATTACACGGTTGCCAATTTTGATTGCGAAGGGTTCTGTCTGAGCATTTACTGCATTGAAGCACAGAAAAAAACAAGCAGTTGTTATATAAAATAATCTAATAATGTGGGTCATAATTTTTCAATCTTAATGCTTAAAATGGCGGTATTTCAAACGATTTATATCAGAAACTTCTTATTTAAAAAAGCTTATCTAACAATTTCTGATATGATTTCTAACTATTTAGCGTGTTAGTTTATTGTATTGGGGTTGCAAAAATACAAATAATTATCCAGACAATCTAACCTAAAATTAATCCTATATATTGATGAGCAACGGACAAAAATATATATTGAATCAGAAATAAATCATTATTACAATACTAACGTTTTGAATCAATTATTTTTAATTCATAATTTAATTCATATTTAAATGTATTTTTAAAATGCTCTCCTTCAAAAATAAGAGTGATAGGATACATTTTTTGGGTAGCAGAAAGCCTCGAAACTTGGAGTTCAAAGGTACTTTGACCGAGCAAATCATCTTGGTCAAATTTCTCAAGGGCTTTCAATCCAATTCCCGCCGCTTGCAGACTTGCAAAAACAACGGCTAAAGGCGTTTCAAGTTCGCCCAAGGAAATAAACATGGCAGGTATTTTACCTAAACCACCCACTTCATTTATCTTTTTAACCAGACTTTGGGCTTTTTGATAATCATCAATTTCAGTCAAAACAACCGAAGATAATATTTTGCCTTTCAAGGGAATTTGCAGTTCAATGGTTTTAAATTTATCCTCCAAAGCAATTTGGCCTTTCTTCATACTTTCAACGCCCCAAGAACCATTTGCCACTTGAACCACCTTATTATTTTCATCCACGGCGGTTAAAGAATACGTCAAAACAACTTCATCAGCCAAAGTCAATTCTTCCTCCAAATTAATGGCTTTCAAGGATTTAACTTGAAAAACTACAAATTGGTCAGGCTTTTTAGCTTTGTTTTCGGTGATTGATTTGGTGGATTTGCAGGAAGTGAATCCGAGAATTATCAAAATAATATATAAATATTTGTGTTTCATTTTTAGAATTTTTATTTTATTTAAACCACGGGTTCTTGTTGTGAAAGACAATGGAAACTTCCTTGTCCCCAAATAATATCCGTAGCATCCAAACCAATTACTTCTCGACCTTTAAAACACTGCGAAAGAATGTCTAAAGCAATATCGTCATTTTCGCATTGATACGTTGGCACAATTACGCCTGCATTACAAATTAAAAAATTAGCGTACGAACCTGGCGCTCTAAAATCATCAATCACCACGGGCGAAGGCATCGGTAACTCAATGACATTCAATTGCTTACCATTTAGCAACCGCATCTGTTTCATCAATTTCAAATTCTCATTCAACACCTCATAATTCTCATCATTTTTGTTATATTCAACCGCTGCCAAAACCGTATCTTCGTTGACAAAACGGGCGGTATCATCAATGTGTCCGTCAGTATCATCACCCACAATGCCATCATTTACCCATAAAACTTGTTCCAATCCGTAATAATCACAAAGATATTCTTCAATTTGAGACTGATTCAAATGTGGATTTCGATTTGGATTCAACAAACACGAACGACTGGTCAAAACCGTTCCTTTTCCATTAAAATCCACCGAACCGCCTTCCATAATAATATTGGGCGTAACGTAGTCTAAACCACGATATTTAGCAATTTTTACGGGCAAATTATCATCCTCTTCAAAAGGTGGATATTTACCTCCCCAAGCGTTGTAACCCCAATTTACAACCATGCGTTGCTTCGTTGCTGGATTAATCAAAAACGCAGGCCCGTGGTCACGACACCAAGCATCATTGGTTGGATTTATTAGTATTTCGATTTGATTTTTATCAATATTATACTCAGGTAATTGACTTAAAATAAAATCGCTAAGTTGCTCATTATCAACATTCAAGCACACTTTCTCACCTTTTGAAATGGCTTTAATAAACTGAAAATATTGTAGATACATTTTTGCCAATTTACCATCTTGCCACGAATGGTCATTATGCGGAAAAGTCAACCATGTAGCCACGTGTGGATGCCATTCGGCAGGAAAGAAAAAACCTTGTTGTTTTGGAGTCATATTAATTTCAGATTGAAGATTTGGGATTTAGGATTCAACTATTTATATTTTATTGCCAACTTAATAACCAACTTTCCCTCGATTCGCCTTTTTATCCGAAGCCATTTTTTTGTTTTTCAATCGTTCGGCAATCATTCCAGCGGTTGGCGTAACTTTAATACGTTTTTTAGGAATCGTCAAAGCCTTGATTAACAATTCTTTAAACTTCTTAATTACCGTATTTTTGTTTCGCAATTGCGTGCGTTCTTCTTGCGAAACAATGATTAGTTCACCTTCCGAATTAATTTGATTCTTACATTTTTTCTGAATTAATTCTTTTTGGGTATCATCTAAAATAGAAGAATTCAAAACATTAAATCGCAATTCCACTTTGGTAGAAACTTTATTTACGTTCTGCCCTCCTGCCCCACCACTTCGGGAGGCTTGGAATTGAAATTCGGGCAAAAAATCTTGTTTTAATAATTCAGGTAAATTCATTTTTTGTTAAAACGAACGTTTTGATTCGTCTTTATTTTTACACAAAGGTAAAATGCTAAGTTGGAATTAAGAATGAAACATAGAAAAAGGAAGGTATTTTGTTGAAGAAGGCATTTTAGGATAAAAATGGAGGATTTTTTTAGATTTTATGAAAAAATAATTGTGTGACTAATCTTTTGAAAATCAAAACCTTATAATTTATTTAGCAGAAATTTTAAATTTTATTGCCAAAAGGCTTGCACAGAAACAGAAAACGCCCTAATTTTACATCACGATAAAAGAACAACGCTTCGGAAATCGTTGAGAAAAGCCTTCTTAGCTCAGCTGGTAGAGCAACTGACTTGTAATCAGTAGGTCATTGGTTCGATCCCGATAGAAGGCTC
>JBBAKY010000079.1:0-17386 GCA_040403295.1 Arcicella sp. | reverse complement strand
ACTAATCTTCATCAACTAATCTTCTTTTAATTCAATATAACAATTCTTTTCTACTGAATTGGGAGTGCAATATAGCAAATTTGTTTGAAAAAAAAACAAATATTTGAAATATTTGTTTTGAATATAACCATTGATTTAAGGAGTAATTATCCACAATAGCTAAACTTATCTTTTAATTGATTGATATTGATCTACATCAGTCCCGACTTCAATAATAAATCAGGTCTTCTTACCCTGGTTCTTTCCAGTGATTGTTCAAAACGCCAATCATTTATTTTGGCTTCGTGACCCGATAATAATATTTCTGGAATGCCCACTCCTTCAAATTCAGCAGGACGGGTGTAAACAGGTGGTGCTAACAAATTGTCTTGAAAAGAATCTGTCAAGGCAGAAGTTTCATCATTCAAAACCCCTGGAATTAACCGAATAATGGCATCGGCACACACAGCCGCCGCCAATTCTCCCCCTGAAAGTACATAATCACCAATTGAAATTTCCTTGGTAATGAATAAATCTCTAACTCTTTGGTCAACTCCTTTGTAATGTCCGCAGAGAAAAATTAAATTTCCTCCCAGCGACAAATTATTGGCCATTTGCTGATTAAAAGTCTCCCCATCCGGGGTCATATAAATCACTTCATCATATGCTCGTTCGCTTTGCAAATGACGAATACATCGGGCAATTGGCTCGGCAAGCATCACCATTCCTGCCCCACCGCCAAAAGCATAATCATCCACTTGACGACTTTTTGTGGTGGTATAATCCCGCAAATCATGCAGAACTACCTCGGCATGACCAGCCTCTTGTCCACGTTTCAAAATGGAATGTCCAAAGAAACTTTCCATTAATTTTGGTACTACCGAAATGATGTCTATCCTCATTTTATTAATCTTCCATATAAACCTCCAACAAACCATCGGGAAGATTTACATTCAATATTTTAGCTTCTTTATCCGCATTTAAAACAATTTCTGAAATAACAGGAATTAAAACTTCTTTGCCTTTGTATTCCATCACCATTAAATCTTGGGCTTGCATAGAGTGGACTGTTAAAACTTTTCCTAACTCCCCTAAATTTTTATCAACCACTTGATAATCAATAATTTCGTGGTAATAAAATTGGTCTTTTTCTAATTCTGGCAATTCTTCTAAAGGCAAAAATGCTTGAAGATTTATCATGGCTTCGGCCTTCTCAAAAGTATCAACTTCTTCAAATTTTACGATAGCACGATTGCCAGATAAACGGTATGTTTCAATAAAATATGGAATCAATTCGCCCCGTTCTTCCAGAAAAACGCTTTCTAAATCTTCATAATCTTCAGGAAAATCAACGTCAAGCCAAAGCACAACTTCACCTTTCAGACCGTGTGTCTTTGTAATTTTTCCTAACTCAAAACAAGTTTCTTTTGTCATTATCTGATATATATTTGCCACCAAAATACCAAGTCCCTCAGAATATTAATACTAAAATAGTTCGAATTAATCTTGGGGTCTTAGTGCCTTTGTGGCGAAGGTTCAAAAAAAAATGATACAAAACAACATTTCAGCGTTTTGTATCATTCCTTAAATTATTTCTTGAAAAACTACTCTGCAACTGGTGCTTCTGGAGTAACCTCTGCCACTGGTGCTGATTCTTCAACAGCAGTTTCAACTTCTGCAACTGGAGCTTCTTCAACAACTTCTTCTACTTCAGCAACTGGTTCTTCAACTACATTTCTTTTCGCAATTGCTGCTGCACGAGCGGTGTTAATTTCAACTTCTCTTGCCATACGAGCTGCTTTATCAGCATCTTTTGTAGCAGTTAAGCCATCTGATTTACCTGTGATTTTGGCATCTTTCGATGTTTTCCAATCAGCAAATTTGTTATCTGCAATTTCTTGAGATATTGCTCCTTTATTAACACCTACTTGTAGATGTTTTTTCAACAATACTCCTTTGTACGAAAGTATTGCACGAGTTGTATCTGTTGGTTGAGCACCGTTCAGAATCCATTTTAAAGCCGTTGCTTCATTCAAATTGATTGATGCAGGATTTGTATTTGGATTGTAAGTACCGATTTTTTCGATGAATTTACCATCACGTGGAGCTCTTGCGTCAGCAACGACGATATCATACATTGCTAATTTTTTACGTCCACGACGTGCTAATCTAATTTTAACAGCCATCTGTTATTTACGTTTTAATGAAGGAACCCGTCCTTCGGTTATGGTATTTGTAAATTGGAGTGCAAAGATAGTGAATTATAAGGAGTTGGCAAGACGTTATTTCAAATAATTTAAAAAACTAATGCGGATTAGCCAATTACTCGTTTTTCATTCATTAACTTTACGATGAAAATAGGTCGTCTTATCGCCTTCGTTTATTCGGGGGAGGAAAGTCCGCACAACGTAGAGTATCATGCTTCCTAACGGGAAGGTACGGGTTTGGTGACGAATTCGTAACAGCAAGTGCAACAGAAAATTACCGCCCGAAAGGGTAAGGGTGAAAAGGTAGAGTAAGAGCCTACCGCCTCGATGGTGACAGCGAGGGCGTATGTAAACCTCATGAGTTGAAAGACCAAATAGGCTGACGAGACAATTAATAATGAAAAGTTAAAAATTAATAGTGAAAACTGTTAACTATTAATTGATAATTATTAATTGAAAAGGGGCTGCTCGTCTGATGTCAGTGGGTAGGTTGATAGAGCGTATCGGTGACGGTACGTCGAGATAAATGATAAGACAGTTGTTGGTTATTAGTTATTGGTTAGTCGTTATTAGTCGATTTGGGGAATTAAATTTTCCAATAGCTAATTCCTCATAACCAATAACTAATAATTAAATGACTGACAGAATGCGGCTTATAGACTTATTTTTACCAAAACGGCTTTGGGGATTTCCTTAGAGCCGTTTTGGTTTTTTATTTAGAATTTATCAAAGTCCATCAATTTTTATATCCAATTTTCCTTTCGCATTAATCACACAAATAATGGAATTAGGCGTTAAATAAACTTTGTCTGGCGTTAAGTCAAGCACATTTCCATTGAGGGTAACGCCTTTTGAAACTTGTTTATTCAAATTGGCTTGCATTTGTTTTTTCATGTCATCAATTTGTCCACCAATATTGAAAGTCAGAGATTCTTTCATATTCTTAGCAAAAACGCCTTGAAATAACCAATTGGCAGCACCGATTAAAAAGTTCTTGGTTTTAAGGTCATAATCAAAATTATCCAAGTAAACCGTTTTCTTGATTGGGTCATAAGCGGGCGTACCTTTGAAATAAATTTTACCGTTAATATTCCCTTTCAAGCCAGATTTGATCACCATTTTCTCGTCATCTCCATAAATATCTATGTCCGTTACTTGCACATTATATTTTCCATCTTTGAAAGAAAAATTTTGTCCAATCAAGGTATCACCGGTCAATTTTGCGGCTTCACTCAAGGGAATTTCAGCCATAATTCCTACTTGAAAATCATCTGGAATGGAAGAAACTATCTTTAAATCGGGTACCGTAATGACGGGTAAATAAGTAGGTTTTGCTCCCGTAACCGTCTCGGTAATCGCTTTAATGCCAATCGTTGCTTTTACTTTGTTATTCACCGAAGTCAGCGGCGTCATTTGCAATTCTGTGGGTGTAATTTTCAACCAAGTACGATATTTTTCAGAAAGCAAATACGGTTGCATGGCAGTATTCCAAGCCTGAATGATGTATTTTTTGATTTCAACATTCTTACGAACCGCATCGTCTAAAGATTTCAAAATCGCATCTTGCTTTGAGTTAAGCGCTCTTTCTACTAATCCAGCGACCGAAATATCAAAACCTGCCAATCGAACCGTTGGTTTTTTTATCCAATCATACCCAATCGGAAAACTTTGAACGTGTGCTTCCCAGTTTGGCGCAATGGAAAATTTCGAACCAAATTTTACATTAAATTCAAAATTCAATTCTTGCGGAGGAATACTCATTCCCATCACTTTATAGCCCACTTTCGCCCAAACTCTCAAAGGAACATTAAACGTAAAAGCTTCATTCTGCGTAGTTACGACAATATTATCACGTTTGTAAACTTTACACATGAAGTTGTCGTAATTATTATCATCCATGCTATTATCCTCAAAAACTAAATCTTTGATATTCGCATTGATTTGACGTTCAACGTCAGCCATCGAAATTTCAAAGGGAATTCCAATGGTCGAAATATTTTTTTCCACTTGTTTTCCTTTATAAAGGTACGATTCCTTTGGGCCTTCTGGATTTGATTGGGTTACGGTGGTTGCTGTTCCTCCACTTGATGATGTACTTGAACTGGCACAGCTTTGGAGGATTAGGGCTGTTATTGTTAATATTATGGTCTGTTTCATTTTATTATTTAATTTTTACTTTAGTAGCGCCATACCCAAACTTCTCTTTCTGAGCATCTTCAAAATATTGCACATTTTTATTACCCGACAAACGCTTGTGAATGGCATCACGCAAAACACCATTTCCTACGCCGTGAATGAAGATAATTTCGTCCATTCCATTGGCAATGGCGGCTTCAAATTGTCTTTCAAACGTTCCCATTTGTAAGGTTAGCATTTCTGTATTTGACATCGCCCAAGCATCTTTTGTCAGGACTTCAATATGCAAATCAATGGTTAATGAAGGCTTTGATGGCAAAATCATTGGTTCGGGCGCCTGCTTTTCAAACATTTGCTCAATAATTTTTGCGGGGTCAAGTTTCAAGTTTACAGGTGTAACCGAATCCTCCGCATCCATCTGAAACAGATGAGCATCAACATTCAATAAAGGTGCTTTTGATTGATTTTTGAAGAAGGTATTTACCCTAAATCTCAATCGTTTAATCAAAGGTTCTGGCAGTTTCATGAATGCCAATCGGAAGAAAAATGCTTGAAAAACAAACGTTCCCCATTCGTCAAAATCCTTAATCAAAAGGCTTTGGACTTTAATGGAAGTTTTTGGTTTCAATACGCCCGAAGCCAAGCCTTTATGATGCGGGTCTGAACCCGACGAGAGCATAAACGGCAAATCCCAATCCGTATTGTTGATAAGATGTTGTGAAAGTTCACGATCATTGACTGGTATAAAAGCCATATAAACCCCACGATTCGAGAGAATCTCGTTGACAGGTTGTCTTCTGTCCGTCGCTTGTGGTTCAATGCGTGAAGCCGGTGTTGGATTAAATATTTTTTGCTCCAAAGCATTGATTATCACCACTTCATTCGCTTTTACGGGTATCGTAAAACCGTCCTCAATCTCTATTTCAATGATATTGTTGCCTAATAATTTGGTAACGATTCCCTCTTCTTTTCCTCGCATGAGGCGTACTCTGTCTCCTATGTTCATGTTTTTTGTCTGTTAAAATCAATACCCTCCCAAATACTTCCGCATTACCCATTCCACCGTCAAAAGACTCAATATCAAAAAGAAAATCCAGCGTAGATTTATGATTTCTTTTAAGTCTTCTGTAGCATCAATTTTCTCTGGTACTTTGTGGTTTAAAATGGTTTGTTTAATATTCTCAAATTGATTATTCTTAAAAAACTTCCCGCCTGTTTTAGCAGAAAGTTGTCGCAAAACATCAAAATCTGCCGTGAGATTTAAATTTTCTAATTGAATATCTCTAATCACAAATTCACCCGTTGATAATTCTGATTTGCCCAAAACTGTGGTACTTGCACGGTAGCGATACACTCCCGCAGGCAATGAACTGATTTCAAATTTTGAATTATCGGGTGTGGTTGCGTAACCAAAATTACGAGCTACGCCTTTCTCATCTTTTACTTCTAATTTGATGGGTAAATTATACAATTTCTCATAAATCGCATTGTAAATCTCCGTTTCAAAAATCACTTTTTCACCCAACAAAAATTCTGTATTAATTGGATAAACTCTTAGTTTTCTTTTATCATCTTTGGCTGAAATAAATTGTAAAACCTTCAAGACTAAATCATCCACAACTTCCTGTTTTTCAGTGAGTTGATATTCTTCCAAACGCCAAGACCAAAGTCCTTCTCCTGTAAAAATAGCTGATTTTTTTGCTCCTGTATTCACCACAAAAAGTGGCTTTTGGGTTTGCACAGAACCTACTTTTTGATACAATAAAACTTCTGAATTTGGCAATAATTTAAACTCGCCAAACGGTACTGAAATTTGGGGGAATTTATTGATTAATTGCATTTTCTCCGCATCAAAATTCAAAGATTTGAATGTTTGATTGTACGTCCCCGTCACCTTATCACTTTGCCCCGCTTGCGAGTTTATTTGCATCACTTGATTAAGCTGATTCAAATAAGTGGTCCCAGATTGATTTCCTAAGACAAACATCGTGGGCGTGCCTTTGTCGATAATGGGTTTGAAAATATTGGCGTAAGAATTAAAATAATCGGGTAATTGATGAAGAATCAATAAATCATACGATTTTGACTGAACGTCAGGATTTGGATTTTCCGTCAAGATTTTAATGTCTAATTCATAATTTTCATTCTTTTCAATGATACTTTTAAGGGCTTTAATATCTGGATGAGGCGAAAGTGCGAGTAACAAAATCTTTTCCTTTCCATCAATTACTTCCACATAAATATCTTGGTGATTATTTCGACTCGAAAATTCACCACCCAAAACATCTACCTCAACGACCAAATGTTGTACGCCAATTTGCGTGGCAGTCGTGTTAAAGGAAACCGTTTTTACTTCATCATTTTGCTTGAAAACTAAATTCTGTTTATCAAGTATTTTTTCTCCTTGTTTCAAATACACATTTGCACTTTTTCCAGAAAAACCAAAAGCTGACACATCCGCTTGCACTGGAAATTTATTACCCAAATAAGCAACTTTGTTCGCATAAACGGACTTAACAGCAATGTCTTTTTTGGGAATAGTATCGCCCAAACCAACGGTATGAACGGCAAAATTAAAATTCTCTGAAGCAAGTGAAATTCCTTGATTGGCAATACCGTCAGTAAACAACACTACATCCGTTAAGTTTTCACCTTCGTAGGCATTTTTTACACCCGAAAGCAAACCCGACAAATTGGTCGTTTTCTTGTCAAATTTAATTCCTTCAAGGTTTTGATTCGTTTCGTCATTCAATGATGCGAAGGCAATATTGAATTCTTGTTCGGCTAAATCTTGTTTTAATTTATTGAGATTCACGGTCAAATCCGACAAATTTTTCTGTCCAGAAACATTCATAGATTGTGAATTATCAATTGCCAAAACAACCGTTTTTTTCTGAACGATTTGCGTGACTTGACGTATCAAAAAATTCAAAAGCAGCAGGCACAACAAACTAACCGACAAGAACCGAAAGGCACTCATCAGAAGGTTTTGGGTCTTGCTCCAATTTGCATTTTTTTGATACAAAACAAAAGCATACAATCCACCAGCCAATAAACAAAGAGGGATAAACCAAGGTGAGGTTTGAAAAAGAAAATCGAATTTCATAATTTAGGTAATTAGGGATTAGGAAACTGGGGATTAGGAAAATAAAATCAGCGGATTATTTCCTAATCCCCAATCCATAATTATCTAATCCCCATTAACTAATTCTATTTTATGTGAGCATTCCACCATCCACTTGAAGCACTTGTCCCGTGATGTATTTTGACATATCTGAGGCTAAGAAAACACAAGCATCTGCCACTTCTTCGGGTTGTCCACCTCGTTTTAAAGGAATAGATTTTGTCCATTCTTCGGTTGCAGATGCGTTTAATTCGCCCGTCATTTCGGTTAGTATAAAACCTGGAGCAATGGCATTTGAACGTATATTTCTTGAACCTAATTCTAAAGCTACCGATTTAGTAAAACCGATAATTCCAGCCTTTGAAGCCGCATAATTTGCTTGTCCAGCATTTCCACGAATACCAACAACTGAGGTTAAATTGATGATTGAGCCTGATTTTGCTTTCATCATTGGCTTAATTGCAGCTTTGGTCAAATTGAAAACTGATTTCAAATTTACTTGAATTACAGAGTCCCATTGTTCTTCCGACATACGCATTAACAAACCGTCTTTGGTGATACCCGCATTGTTTATTAATACATCTATTGTGCCAAAATCTGCAATAACCGAGTTCATTAATTCCTCTGCTTGTTTATAATCAGAAGCATCTGAGCGGTAGCCTTTTGCTTTTACGCCCAAAGCTGAAAGTTCAGCTTCGAGTGCCTCCCCTTTTTCTACTGATGAAAGATACGTAAAAGCAACACTTGCTCCTTCCTGAGCCATTTTGAAGGCGATTGCACGCCCGATTCCACGAGAAGCACCCGTTACTAAAACGATTTTATTCTGTAATAATGCCATTGATTAAATTTTATTTCGTTGGTTGGGAAATATTTTGAAAATCAAATTTACGGTAACGTTGGAAGACGGCAAAATTGGGGAGTAGGATTTAGGGATTGGAGATTAGGTCTTAGAACAATTATCTATTCTTATTTAATTGATAGTCAGATACTTGAATAATAATTATTCTATATATTTAAACATAGTTATTTTGCAACGATTTTTTATCTCGTATCTTTGTCCCTCCACTTTTTATATTTTTATCATGAAAAAAAACTTCCTTTTCTTTCTATTTTCCTTACTTTCGCTTGTAAATGTTTCAGCACAGACACCTGACAGTACGCAAATTCCAATTCCTTCAAACACACAAGCGATTGCTAATGTGGATACAACTCAGGGTAATACCGAATTTCAATCTACTGATAATCTCATTATGTTACCGAGCTGGTTTTATAGCATTGGCTTGGATGGGACGGCAAGTTCTGGAAATGTCAACCGTCAATTATTAAACCTACGAACAACTTTAAGTCACGAGAATCCTAAATCTATCTTAGGTTTTTTCACCGCTCCAAAATTCCAGTATGGAACAAATTCTGATGTTTTACAAGAGAGAGAAATATTTCTTGACTTGAATTCAACGCTCTTTTATGCCCAGCATGATGTTTATGGATTAATTTTTGGCGCTTTTGAACAAAGCAATCTCCGTAAAATTGCAACTCGATATAATGTTGGATTGGGTATTGGTTGGAAAATTTTAGGCGGCAAAAAAACACCAAAATCAAAGTTGAAATTAAGTATCACGAACGCCATTGTGCATGAAGTAACTGATTTTGAGATAAAACAAGACCGTTATGTATATCGAAATTCTACAAGAGTTAGAGTAAAATATGACATCATTCCTAATAAAATGCTTTTTCAAAGTGTAATTTTTCTTCAACCCTCCTTAACGGACAATTATTATCGTTGGAATTCCTCTTCTCAATTTTCATATAAAGTCGGAAAAAACATTTCAATTTTAGCTTCATTTGAAAATACTTATGAGAATTTTAACATGGTTGGCATCCAAAATTCACAGACCAATACCACGATTGGGTTGACATATAGTGGCTCAAATTAGGCTCTCATCACAAAAGCACCTATTAAATTAGGTTTTTATGCACCTTTCAATTATTTTTGAAATTGCAAAGTCGTCACTCATTTTAAGCTCCCGCCATCGCTTATTTTTACGCCAAAATTCATCCCGTCAGTGAAATTTTCAGGCAAATTATAATCCTTTTACTATATTCAGATGCCTTTTTTGTCTTGGGACGAAAATGAATAAAGTTTATTAGGGTATTATTCCCTTACGAAAAAAATCCATAAAAATTATGAAACAACTATGTTTAGCAATGGGATTGCTGGCATATTTAGGAAATGCCAATGCCTTTTCATCCGCACAATTAGCTTCTTTAGAAACTAAAAGCGAGCCTGTCAAAATCCTAAAATTTACCCCTGAAGATATTCCTGCTCAAACTGAGGCTATAAAAATCGTTACTGAAATGCCAAAAAATGTTTCTAACGACCCTACTAAAAATGCAAATGCAGTAACTTGTTTCAACAATAAGTCGGGCGTTGGACTTACGCAAAGTAAAGATTTTGATGGCCGAGATATTTTAGCATTTCCTTTAGAAAAACTTCGCAATAATGTTCGCTATGGCTACATAGAGAATTACAAACAAGGTTTTGCAAGAATTAAAAAAGATGGCGTTTGGGGGTTTTTAAACCTGTGTGGCGAGGAAATTATCGCTTGTCAGTTTGAAAAAGCTGAAAATTTCAATGAAGGCAAAGCACTCGTCATGCGTGTAGGGTGGCTTTTTATTGATAATATTGGGATGGAAAGTGAAGAATTACAAAATATTGTCGATGTAAAAGCTTTAACCAAAGGATTGAGCTTAGTCAAATTCAAAAATAACCAAATGGGATTGATAGACAATAATTTTGACAAAACTAACAAACCTGTTTCAGGGCTTTATGATGAAATTATTGTGTTGAATAGCAGCACTTTAGCCGTAAAAATCAATGCCAAATGGGGTGTTTTCAAAATTGGCGAAGGTGCTATAACCGAAGCAAATTTTGATTTAATCGAACCATCAGGCAGAGACAATTTATTTAAAGTTTATTTCAATAAAAAAGTAGGTCTAATTAATGCGCATGGTGAAATACTTTGGAAACCAGAATTTAATCTAATTACGGATGTTGATAGCTATGGATTTGTGAAAGGTATTGGCGAAGCTAAACAACAGTTGATTAATATTAATGACTTCAGAGTCAGTAAAGCGTACAAACAAATTAGCGATTTCGACCCCAGAGGATTGGGAATTATTCAAGGTGAAAATAATTTATTTGGTTTAATAGATAAAGATTTAAAAACGATTCTCGAACCACAATTTAATACCATCGGTGCAATTGGGGAATTTGATTTAGTTCCTGCGAGTAAAGAGATTGCTGGCAAAGGCATTAAGCACGGTTTTATTAATTTAAAAGGTGTTGAAGTGATTCCGTTCGAATATGAATCAGTTGGTAAAATCAACAAAAAAGGACTTTTAGTAGTAAAGGAAATTGTCAGTTGTAACCTTGATGAAAAAGGCAAAAAAATAGGAACCTGCAAAGCAGACAAGGTAATTGATGTAAATGGCAGTACTGTAATTTTACCAATTACAAAATATCCTGATGCGGGCAAAATTAATTATTCAGTAACCGATTCGATGGTTCATAATTGCATAGTTGTTCGTGCTTTTAAGAATGAAGATAAACACAAATACGCAAAATCTATGCTTATTCGTGGGGAAGACTTCAAAGTTATTACGCCCGAACCTTTTGATTTTGTTCAGGCGGTAAGTAAGAATCAGTTCTTCTTTGTACGCTTAAATGGACTTTGGGGAACACTTGATACCACTGGAAAATACTTAGCAAAATGTCAGTTCAAAACAGCTCCCATGGCATCCGAAGGCTATTATTTAGTGCAACATGATAATGGTAAATATGGTTATCTCGACCAAAGAGGGAAAGTACAAGTTTCACCAGACTATGAAACCTTGGATTCATTCAAAAATGGATTTGCGATTGCTTCAAAAGGTGTAAATCAAATGGGTTTAATAAATAAATTTAATGCGAAAATTATCCCATTTGTCTTCAAAGAAATAAAATATTTGGATACATCCAAGGAATATGTAGTGTTAGACAAAGACAATAATCGGTACGTATTAAATCAACAGGGTGAATGCCACATCAATTGTCGTGAATTAGAGGCAATTCGATTGAAGGCTAATGGTGTAAATAATTAACAGAAAGTTCCTCAATTTTGAATTTGAGGAACTTTTTTGTTGTCATTTTGCTTTTCCTCCGCCCAAATATGGACTATTCAACAATTTTTCTACACCTTTAAAATCAACTGGTGTTTTATTATACCCAAAAGTAGTTGCCAATGAATGCGTTTTGTTGTTATCACCCATCACCATATCCACGTCTTGCATTGTCATCTGGCAAGGGTGTTCATACCCACATGCGTGGGATATTTCGAGGATTTCTTTGTTAATATTTTTTACATAATTATAAAAACGCTCACTTTTCAAAGCAGGGTCAATGCCCGATTGAAGCCATTTATCTGAAGTTGCCACGCCCGAAGGACAACGATTGGTATGACATATTTGTGCTTGAATACAGCCAATTGACAGCATGGCTTCACGGCCTACATTTACTAAATCACAACCCATCGCAAATGCCATCATTGCCTTTTCCGGAAAGCCTAATTTCCCCGAACCGATGAAAACGACTCTATTTGTTAAATCATATTTCTGAAATATTTTATAGATTTTAGTAAATCCATAATTGAAAGGCAATGACACATGGTCGGCAAATGCGTGCGGAGCCGCTCCAGTTCCACCCTCTCCTCCGTCAATGGTAATAAAATCGGGTCCTTTTCCAGTTTTAGCCATATATTGAGCCAATTCTTCCCACAATTCCGTTTTGCCAACAGCAGATTTTATGCCCACTGGAATTCCCGTATTCTTAGCCATGTCTTCTATGAAATGTACCATTTCTGGAATCGTTGAAAACATAGAGTGAAAAGCGGGAGAAATGGCATCTTTTCCCATCGGAATATGACGAATATCGGCAATTTCTTGGGTGATTTTTGCGGCAGGCAACATTCCACCTTTCCCTGGTTTTGCTCCTTGTGAAAGTTTCAATTCTAACGCTCTAACGAAAGGATTTTCAGTCGTCATTTTGACAAGTTTTTCCATCGAAAAATTCCCTTCATCGTCTCGAACACCAAAGTAAGCCGTTCCAATATTCACAATAACATCCGACCCATATTTGTGATAAGGCGACAACGAACCTTCGCCCGTATTGTGGTAGCAACCAAACTTTAAAGCACCCTTATTTAACGATTCAACGGCTTTTGCGGATAAAGAACCAAAACTCATTCCCGAAATATTAACGACAGAATAGGGTTTAAAAGGACGTTTTCTCTTGTGAAATTCGCCAATTGTTTTGGCACATGGCACTGCACTTAGGTCAGTTTTATTCGGGTGATTGGGTGGCAATTGATGTCCCAACATGGCGTGTTTAATAAAGATATATCCCACCGAATTAAAGTCTTGGTCAGAACCAAAGCCTTGAAGGTTATTTTCTTGTTTGGCTGAGGCATAAACCCATGCTCTTTCGCCACGATTGAAAGGTAACTCTTCTCGATTATTTGCCACAAGATATTGGCGAATTTCAGGGCCAATCTTTTCAAGCATATATCGTAAATGTCCAATTACTGGAAAATTATGCTGAATGGTGTGACGATTTTGTAAGATGTCACGAATTGCCAAGATGGCAAGGGCAAGGGGAATTAATAGCCAATAGCTCATAAAATTATTTAGTTTTTAGTTTCCTGACTCAATGAAACTCCTCCCGAAATAATCATTTTCATCACGTCAGAAGCGGGTAAATTCAAAGGAGTTACGTTTAAAGAAGGCACAATATAAAGTTCTCCAGAAAAAGCATACGAATGTGGACAATAGACCATGATTGAATCTTTAATTTCTAAAAATTGGAGGTCTTCTTGCGTTAAAAAACCTATTTTCTGAATACCATTTTCTTTATTCAGAAAAAAAGTTACCGGTTGATTGAATTTCTTTTTATCACCTACAAATGCTCCTACGAGGTCTTTTAAAGAAGAATAAATAATTCCAACCAGAGGAATTCTAACAATTGCTTCCTCAAAAATTTGGACAACGGGTACAGATATAAAGGTTGAACCCAAGAATCCAACAATCATGATTATACCAATCAAAACGATTAAACCCGTACCTCGGTATTGCACAAAAAACTGACTGTCTAAGGAATCAAGAAGGTTGAAAATAATGTAGCCCGTTACGTACACGGGTGCCAGTAAAAGTAAACCTTTAACAAAAAAACTAAAGAGTTTTGCGGATATTCGCTTGAAGTTGGAGGACATTTTCGATACCAAGGATATTTTTATTTTTAGGATAAGTTACATTATATTTTACTTCTAAAACCTTTTTTTCACTGGGTTTCAGTCGAAAATTCCAAGCCAAACGCCCACGAGCAAAATCAATTTCAGCATCAGAACTTTCCAAAATTTCTAATTCTACCTGACCATCTTTTGAAGTTGGAATTAAATCTTGAACTTTCATTTTCAAAGCCACATTTTTAGGATTCTTAAATTCAATTTTATAAGACCTGAATTCCACGATTTTTTTGCCAACATTTTTTTTAGTATTGCCCATAATAGTACGTTTAACGTCTATTTTTTCATTATTGGAAATACTCACAAAAAGGGTATCTCTACCCATACCTGTAGTTTTTTTGACATTTTTTGTTGAAATTTGAGCATGAGAACTAAATCCTAAAAGTAGTAATGTACTACTGATAAGAACAGAGCGACTAATTGAAATAAAAATGTTATAAAGCATTTATATAAAGATTAATGTGCAAGAAATAAACGTTTTACAGACGAATTAATTCTTTATATTGGAGTTTTTAATCAATAAAATTTATCATAAAACCTCAATCCAGACTTTAAAGTGGAAGTTCTTGGAGGTAAATTTGTAATTTAAATTTTCAAAAAAGTACTTATGATTTACGAATATAGCTATTTACAAGAATTTATCCGAAAAGTTTTTTTAGCCATTGGGTGTCCAGCGGCAGATGCAACCTTAGCTTCAGAGGTTTTGATCTCAGCGGATTTGCGAGGTGTGGACTCTCACGGAACTGCCCGTTTAAGCGGGTATGTTAGACTTTTTGACAATGGTCGGTTAAATCCAAATCCACAAATTAAAATTATTCACGAAACCCCTTCTACCGCTGTTATTGATGGAGATAAGGGTTTAGGCTTAGTTGTAGCACCGTTTGCGATGAATGTTGCGATGCAAAAAGCGAATAATGTTGGTTCAGGATGGGTTTCCGTTCAAAACTCTAATCACTTCGGTATTGCTGGCTTTCATGCGATGATGGCCTTGAAAAATGACATGATCGGTTGGGCAATGACGAATGCAGCTCCTTTAGTTACGCCGACTTTCTCAAAAGAAAAATTATTGGGAACAAACCCAATTGCGGTTGCCGTTCCCGCAGAAAAAAATCCGCCTTTTGTGGCAGATTTTGCCAGTACAGCGGTAGCATACGGAAAAATGGAAATTTTACAAAGAAAAGGCTCTCCTGCGCCCATTGGCTGGGTTCAAGATAAAGATGGCAATGCCACTGACGATTCAAATGCGGTTAAAAATGGCGGTGCTTTGCTCCCACTCGGCGGTGACCGTGAACATGGTTCGCACAAAGGATACGGACTTGGTGCGATTGTAGATATATTTTCTGGCGTATTGTCTGGGGCAAATTTTGGGCCTTGGGTTCCTCCATTTGCCACAGCTGGATTTATGAACGCAGGCGAACAAGTGGGCAAAGGTACAGGACACTTTTTAGGAGCAATGCGCATTGATGGTTTTAGACCTGCCACTGATTTCAAAGCAGATATGGATCGCTGGATTGACCGTTTTCATGCCGCCCCAGCCATTGACGGACAAAAAGTATTAGTGCCAGGCGACCCAGAAAGAGAGATCGAAGCGGAACGTAAAGCCAATGGAATTAATCTTTTAGAGCCTGTAATGAATGATTTAAAAACCTTGGGCGATAGGTTTGGGATAGCATTTAATATCATATAGATTTTAAATATAAACCCACTCAAACACAGATTTGAATAGAATTTATCAACTTCAAAATATAATTTAACATAAAGGCAACTTTTCAAATCTGTGTTACTTACATATATATTGTCTATGCTTAGTGGGTAACTTATAATCGTTTTCATCACCAAAATCGAAACAATTTATCGTTCAAATCCAAATAACAGACAATTCATAAATATTCTAAGAAAAATACCACATATAATTTTTCAAGATAATTTTGTAAAAACTGATAATATTCCTATTTTTACGAAATCATAAACCCTAAATTATCATTTCAAAGTGGAAGAAAGAGACAGAGAAGAATTGTTTTCGAAACGAATCAGAGCTGGAAAACGAACGTATTTTTTTGATGTAAAGTCAACTCGCTCGAACGATTATTACATCACGATTACCGAAAGTCGCCGTTATCAGAAAGATGATGGTTTTGGTTATGAAAAACACAAGATGTTTTTATACAAGGAAGATTTCGGAAAGTTTATGGAAGGGCTTCAAGAAGCCGTTGACCACGTTAAAAATGAATTATTACCAGATGTAGATTTCGCTCAATTTGACCGTGAGGAAGAAGAAAGAGGAGATAGTAGCAGTAGTTTTGGCAGTGATTTAAAGTGGGAATAATCCATAAAAAGCAATGATTTTTGAAGCCTCTGAAATTTCAGAGGCTTTTTTGCGGTATTTTTAGTAATTTTGCGTTCTTTTTCATTTCAAGAATTAAATAAAATTAAAATAAATGGGCTTACAAGTAGGCATCGTAGGTTTACCAAACGTTGGAAAATCGACATTATTTAGTGCAATATCTTCAAATAAGGCAGAAGTTGCCAATTATCCTTTCTGTACGATTGAACCAAACGTTGGTATCGTAACAGTTCCTGACCAAAGATTAAACATTTTGGAAGAACTCGTAAAGCCACAGCGTGTGCTACCAACAGTTATTGAATTTGTGGATATTGCTGGTTTAGTGAAAGGAGCTTCGCAAGGAGCAGGTTTGGGCAACAAATTCTTAGCGAATATTCGTGAGGTTGATGCAATTCTTCACGTGGTCCGTTGTTTTGAAGACGATAATATTATTCACGTTGAAGGTCGGGTTAATCCTGTTTCTGACAAGGAAATTATTGATTTTGAACTTCAATTGAAGGATTTAGAATCAGTGGATAAAAAAATCCAGAAAATTGAAAGAGCCGCAAAAAATGGCGATGCAAAATCAAAGGCAACCTTAGCTGTTTTACAACAATACAAATCAACTTTAGAAGCGGGCAAATCGGCCAGAACGGTACAAGGAATTGATCCTGAAGCTAAATTTGAAGCCATCGGTGATATTTTATTATTAACCGACAAACCTGTCATTTACGTAGCCAATGTGGATGAAAAATCAATTGCAGTGGGTACAAATGATTACGTTGAACAATTACGCAAAAACGTGGCAGAAGAAGGTGCGGAAGTAATTGTGATTTGTGCAGCATTGGAGGCTCAGATTGCAGAAATGGAAGATGCTGACGACCGTCAAATGTTTTTGGAAGAATATAATTTAACTGAATCTGGCTTGGATAAATTGGTGCGTGGCTCTTATAGTTTATTGAATTTAATAACTTATTTCACCGCAGGTGTGAAAGAAGTTCGTGCTTGGACCATTCAAAAAGGTTGGAAAGCTCCTGCCGCGGCGGGCGTAATTCACTCAGATTTCGAAAGAGGTTTTATTCGAGCAGAAGTTATCAGATTTGCTGATTATCAACAATATAAATCTGAAAATGCTTGTAAAGAAGCTGGAAAATTATCCGTTGAAGGTAAAGAATACACCGTAATTGATGGTGATATCATGCACTTTAGATTTAATGTGTAATTTTTAGGTATGAGGTATGAGGTATGAGGTATGAGGTATGAGGTATGAGGTATGAGGTAT
>JBBAKY010000078.1:16736-17823 GCA_040403295.1 Arcicella sp. | reverse complement strand
CTAATGGAACGGTAGATGATTTTGGAAAAATGCTTTTCAACCCCATTAATTATCAAGATACTTTATACTTTAATATCAGAAATGACAAAAACCTAAGCATTGGAAATAATCGTTTTGAAATCAACTTAGACTCTGATAATCAAATACTTGAATCCAGAAAAAACAATAATTCAGTGGTGTATGAATATAACTTTCCGAGTGCAAATATCAGCATTTTATCGCCCCTTGAATTCTCTATTGTCAATCAAAAAGAAGTAAATTTCACTTTACAAATTCCTTTAATTTACAATAAATCAGTCGTTACAATTGAGTTAGATTCTTCCAAGAACTATAATTCAACTTTCAAAAAAACTTTCTCTGGAACGGCTTCATTTCTATTGAATTGGCGAACAAATTTATTGGATAAAGACAGCACGGTTTATTACGTCAGAACGAAAATATTTAGTCAAAAAGATTGGGTGGAAAGTTCGTTTATCTACCTCAAAAATGGCACGGAAGGATTCGCTCAAAATAGCTTTGCTCAATTAGAAAAAACGACCACTGACAATCAAATTGTTTTGGACGGAACAAACTGGAAATTTCCCCAATCAATGGTAAAAATATCCGCAAAAGTGTATGGCTGGAATAGTGGCGTATCTCGCCCCTATCGTTCAAATTTCGTAATTCTGAATGATAAATTATTGTTGAGCGATGGCGTTTGTTATCCTTGGCAAAACTTCAATGCGGTTGCATTCAATCATGCTTTGAGACCTTTTTCAGTTTTACCAAGATTAGTCTGTGGATATACGCCTTATTCCATCAATTACCTTTCTCCCGAACCAACCGATACCGATATTAATGATTATTTCTCCGCAATTCCTTGGGGAAATTATGTCATGATTTGGAATTCTGGATTGATAGACTACTCAAAATTAACGACTAAAAATTTACAACAATTTGCAGAAATTGGTGTGGATGTCTCTAAAATTCAACGACTTACAGCGGGTTCACCCTTCTTTACGATTGGTAGGAAAGGAGCAAAAAAGGCAAGTTTAGAACTTTTCCCAAACTTTGATGGAAACCCCGAAACCGAGATATTGAGCCTTGA
>JBBAKY010000078.1:0-16636 GCA_040403295.1 Arcicella sp. | reverse complement strand
AAAAGAGTTTATTTTAAAGATTCCGCCATTTCTTGGTCAAGCAATCCAGCAGATAACCGCTTTATTATCAAATACTTACCTAATTTTTTAAGTAATGATACCTTGACATTACAAGTGCAAGGCAGTGATGTGGCGGGGAATTTAGCAGGTTCAAAACCTTATACAATTTCTTTCAGAATTGTTCAACAACAGGAGGTAAAATCATTCGTGGTTTATCCAAATCCTTATGAATTATTTACTAAATTTTCGTTCGTAATCACGGGTGCGGAAATACCCGATGAATTCAAAATTGAGTTATTCGATTTTCAAGGAAAAACAGTCAAAATCATTGACCCTATAAAACAAAATTTAAGGGTTGGGCTAAATGAATATATTTGGGATGGGACAGATTTTTTAGGCAATAAATTACCGACTGGAATTTATTATTATCGGTATAATTTGAGAAATAAGGGCGTTGATTTATCGTTGGGAAGTGGAAAACTGATAAAGCTTTAAAAATCGCTCTAATTTTTATAATTTCAAATCAAACCCAAAAAACATCTTTTTATTTACGCCCATAATCCGCAGGGTTTTCTCCCCAAAATTCCGTTTCCCATTTCAAAATTTTATTAGCATAGGGATTATCTTTCAACCATTGAACGCCTCGGTCTAATAATTCAAATAGTGCTTCGGTCTTTTTATTGCGCTCCAAATTGGTTTTGACGGCTTTGTTTCTCACCCAACTAATGGCAGTTTTTGAATCGGAATAAATGGGTAAAGTAGAATTGTTTTTTTTCAAGAAAGCTAAACCGTGAACAATTGCCAAAAACTCGCCAATATTTACCGTTCCTTGCGGAAAAGGCCCCATCGAAAAAAGTATTCTTTTCGTTCCCGTTTCTACACCTTGATATTCCAATTTTCCAGGATTTCCCGCACAAGCGGCATCTACAGAAATACTTTCTACGTTATAATTTCCTACTAAAGCCGATGATTTTTTGGATTTACCCGCTATTGCACCTTGTGGTTTTTGAACCGATTGCCAATAATTTCCTTTGAAGGCATCTTCGGCCTCTTTCAAACTCTCAAACGATTTGTATTGAGCCGTTTCAAAGCCTTTTACTTGCTCTTCGGCCTCTTTCCAATTATCAAAAACGCCCGTTTTTCGCCCTTTCCAGACGGTATAATATTTTTGTTTTTTTGCCATTATTGCAATCACATCAAAATGATAGGAAACTTAGAAAATAGAGGTTTTTTGAAAATCTTAATTTTACAGATTAAATAATTTGAAATCGTCCGACCAAAATATGTTCGCTTGGTCAGATGATTTTAGGCTGCAAAATCAAGCAGTTGGAGAAATATTTTTTTAAATAGTAGCTTACAAATGCAATCTTGTCTGTAAAATTTTAATAGAAATTGCCAATAGAATTACGCCAAAAACCTTTCTAAGCACACTTGCGCCTACTTTTCCGAGTTTAGCTTCTATCCATTGTGAAGATTTCAGGACGATATAAATAAACACTAAATTCAATAAAATTCCTACCAAAATATTAATTTCATTGTATTGAGATTTTAAGGATAAAATGGTTGTCATCGTACCTGCACCCGCAATCACGGGGAAAGCTAAAGGAACAATGGACGCTGCTTTTCCAGCAGCGGCATCTTCCGATTTGAAAATATTTCTCCCCAAAGTCATTTCCAGACCAATCAGAAAAATTATCAACGCTCCCGCAATAGCGAAAGAATTAATATCTACGCCAAAAAGGTTTAAAATGGACTTCCCGATGTATAAAAAAGCAATCATAATGCCGCCTGCCACCAAAGTAGCTTGTTCTGCGTGGATATGACCCGTTTTTCTACGGAGGTCAATAATGACGGGAATAGCTCCCAAAATATCAATTACTGAAAATAATATCAGTGAAACCGAAAGGATATCTTTAAAATTTAGTTGCATATATCTGTTTTTTAGTCGGACGATAAATTATCTATATTTTGAGTGGCCTGACTATCGTTCGACCTGTATTTTATGCTAATATTTTCATCAAAGCTTCAATTTCAAAGTTTTCAATGGCGGGAAAATTAGCAATCCTAAAAGTAGTATTTTTCCAAGAACTATAACCATTACCAATCGTAATTCCCTGAGCTTTGGTTAACATTTTAATGGCTTGGATTTCTTCCGCCATTCCTTCGATGGTAATGACCGTATCCGAACGAATAGCAGGATTCTGAGCCACACATTTCATTCCTTTACTTGCGAAAAAATCGTACCACTTATTGGCTCTTTGTTTGATAGTTTCAGAAATAATTGAAATATTATCCACCTTTAACATTATTTT
This sequence comes from Arcicella sp., assembly GCA_040403295.1. GTDB lineage: Bacteria > Bacteroidota > Bacteroidia > Cytophagales > Spirosomataceae > Arcicella. The sequence continues at coordinate 14,324 of JBBAKY010000078.1, read as the reverse complement.
ATTTAGGAGATAAATACTTAAAACATTGGGCGTATAATGCGTTTGAAATTTCTGGAAATTGTCATGAATAAACAATAAACTATTATAAAATTTACGGTCATTAATTTCTACTGCTCGTTCAATGGCACGGGGTGAGCAAATCATGATTGCCATACCCGCAGGAAGTCCAAAACACTTTTGAACGGAGGCAAACCAAACGTCTCCATCATTAAAATTTAATTCAATTCCACCCAAAGAAGAAGTTGCATCAACGGCAATAATTGCTTCTGGAAAAGCCTTTCTGAATGGTGCTAAATCCTTTATTTGCGTACCGTTTGACGTTTCGTTTTGAGTAATACAAACAACATCTTTGAAATTATTAAATCCTTGTAATTCAGGCACTTCATTGAGTTCAAAAGGGATTCTTTCAACCTCTGAAACTAACTTTTCTGCATAATCAGCCCACTTTTCTCCGAAGGCTCCGTTGTAAAAATGAAGGCTTTTCTGACGGGTCAATGATTGGGTAATTATCTCCCAAGCCTCCGTTGCCGAAGAAATAAAATAGACGTGATAATCAACAGGAATATTGAGTTTTTCGTGTAAACCTTCAATCGCCCCACGAGTAATTTCCATACATTCAGGACTACGATGATTGACGCTAAGTATCCCTTCTGCAAAAGCATCTTGCAGATATTGAGCAACTTGTGGATAAACCTTTGAAGGTCCTGGGTAGAAAGTCATAGTTTCAATTGATAATTGATAATCAATAATTAACAATTAAGTCTAATTTCGAAAAATTTCATCCATTCTTCGTATTCCTTAATTGTCAATTATAAATTGATAACTGTTAATTTTCAAAGATAAGTTTGAATCGCAAAATCATAGCCTCTCAATCCAAAGCCAATGATAATTCCAATTGAATTTTTACTTAAAAAACTATGGTGGCGGAATTCTTCACGGGCATATACATTGGATATATGCACCTCAACGGCAGGCGTTTTTACGCCCGCAATAGCATCGGCAATGGCAATGGATGAGTGCGTAAATGCCCCTGCATTCAACACAATTCCTTCGTACGAAAAACCTACTTCATGAATTTTATCAATTAAATGACCTTCGTGGTTCGACTGAAAATATTCTAAATCTACTATTTCAGAATATTTATCTTTCAACACCTCAAAATACTGTTCAAAAGTCTGATGACCATAAATTTCGGGTTCACGTCTGCCCAAAAGGTTAAGATTTGGACCATTGATAATGATTATTTTTTTCTTTGACATGGTTTTAGGAGTTAGGGGTTGGGAATTAGAGATTAGGCATTTAGTCTTATAGAGATCTTGAGATTGGTTAATTAATTTCAAGGTAGTCTTTTATGGTTAAAAAACAATAATAAAGTATCTTTGCTTTTACTTATCCTAACCCCTAATTACTTAATCCCTAATTTCCCAGTTCCCAATCCCTAACCCCAATCCCCAATGAATTGGCAAAGCTATCTAAAAAATTTCAAAAGCTACCTCACTTTGGAGCGTTCTCTTTCCGAAAATTCGATTGAGGCGTATCTGCGTGATGTCGGGAAGCTTTGGGAATACCTTGAAATTGCGGGTGAATTAGATATTCAGCCAGAAACCGTTACGGATAAACACATCTTTAATTTCTTTTATTATATTGGTGAATTAGGGCTTGAAACCACTTCTCAGGCTCGAATGCTATCGGGATTGAAGTCATTTTTTAAGTATCTTTTATTAGAAGATATTATTAAAAATGACCCAATGGCTTTGATTGTTTCGCCTAAAATCGGCAGAAAATTACCCGCTACTCTAACATTTCCCGAAATCGAAAAAATATTGGATGCTATTGACCTCTCAACTAACGAAGGTACTCGCAATCGGGCCATTTTAGAGGTACTTTATAGTTCTGGTTTGCGGGTTTCAGAATTAGTAGAGATGAAATTAACGGAGTGTTTTTTTGATATTGGCTTTATCAGAATTATTGGAAAAGGTGATAAAGTCAGGCTCGTTCCCATCGGCAGAGATGCTTTGCATTATTTAAAAATTTACTTAGAAACGATTAGAAATCAGCAAGAAATTAAACCCGAAGCGGAGAATCATGTTTTTTTAAACAGAAGAGGAAATAAACTTTCTCGGGTAATGATATTCCTGATAATCAAGGACTTAGTAGCTCGGGTGGGAATTCAAAAAACAATTAGTCCGCATAGTTTTAGGCATTCTTTTGCTACCCATTTGATTGAAGGCGGGGCAGATTTGCGGGCAGTTCAAGAAATGTTGGGGCATGAATCCATTACTACAACGGAAATTTACACTCACCTCGACCGTGAATATTTACAGCAAACCATTGTTGAATTTCATCCGAGAAGTAGGAAAAAATGATGAATGATGAGTTATGAATAGTTGAAATAAAGTAAAAGCACATCTTGAAAATACTCAAACTTATATGATTGCATTCTTCCTAAATCATTCATAATTATTTACCCTTTTATTAAATTCCGTATTCTACTCAAACTATCTGGATGAATTCCCAAGTAGGAAGCTAAATCTTTAATTGGGATTAAACGCAACGCATCTGGTTGATTTTCAAGAAGATGCAAGTACCTTTCTTCGGCAGATTTTGAAATTAATGTATAAGTTCTGCGGGTTTCACGAATGTATAGTTGTTCAGCAATCAAACGGTGAAAACGTTCTGCATTTTTAGAAGTTTCTAATAGTTCAAACACAGGAGGATAATGCAAACGGAATGCTTTGACATTCGTAACGGCTTGAATTGCAATTCCCGATGGGCGTTGAGCCAAACAGGAAGCAAATGAACTGACAGGATTCCCTTGAAAGCCCAAATCTACGCAAATCTGCTTCCCTTCGTTCGTTGTCGCTTCGTATTTTACGGCTCCTTCTAAAATAAAATAAGCATATTTTTCAATATCCTCCTTTTGGGTTAAAAATTCTTTCTTTTTAAACGAAACTTCATCAATAATACGCTGATAAAAATCCCATTCTTCGGAGGAGAAATTGGCTAATTTGAAAATTGATTCTTTGACAAGATAAATTTTATTGGAAGCTGATAAAGACATTTTTATAAATTTTGGTTATAGTATAGCGGATAAAAATATTGAGTTTTACTAATATTTATCTTTCCCCCTGACAAATATAAGTTTTTTTGCTCATAAAAAACTTACCGTTTGCTAAACGCATAAATTGAGGATTAAATCATAATTATCCTAAAAATTCCCAAGAAAAAATTGTAAAATTAGCTATATCAACCTTTTTTACAATTTTTCAGTAGCTCTTCATCCGCAATAATTTGTATTATTTAGGTTAAATTTAGCAACTATAAATAGCAGTAAATTTGATTGAAAAGAAAAAAGGACGAATAATATCCGTCCTTTTTTTATAATTCAAAAAAGTCTAATCATTAAATTCCTTGACAGCCTTTGTTTTATCAATTTTCACTTCCATCGAACTCACTGCTGATGTTCCAAACCAACCAGTAGCTTGTTTGGCAGAATTTGCATTAACGTTCGTAACATTTGAAGGAATACGTGAGGCTGGTCTGGCAAACAAACCAGCATTATTTAATTCTTGACGTAATAGCAACCAAAAATCAAAATGAGCCTCGGTAATGGATAAAAGTTCCACCCGTAACTTATCATTCTCTCGGTAAAGTTCGGTATTAGCTAATCTACGAATTGGCAGAATAAAAGCTAATCCATCTCCAAACGGACTTTTATTGCCGATTGCGTCATAAGCAATCACAATATTATCAGCCGCATTTTTGAGAGTATCATTTTTGTAAATTTTCACTCGATAACAATCTCCAACACCTTTGAGGTCAATACCATAAAAATGGGCATCATAACCCTTGTTGGGTTTTCCGTCACCTTTTTGACGAAGGTTGGCGTCATCTAATTTATAAACAATTGAATCAATTTTGGGTACTCTATTCAACTTTGAAAGGGCTTTATAACTTTCTCCTTCAACATTGATTTCTAAGGTATAAGTTCGTCCAATCACACCCATAATATCCGTAGCATTGGTGGGTATCCAAACGTATTTTCCTGTATTTTTCAGGTCTTTAAATTGGTAAATTTTACCTAAATCATCCGTAACTTTTACCGTGGCATTTTTAACCCCTTCGATGGTTGCCAAACTCAATAAATCCTGTGATTTTGTCAATTTAATTACTTGTTCGCCCGCCAAATTTGTTATCGAGCCATCCACGACTAAATACGGGTCAGTTTTGGGTATGTCCAACTGAATTACATCCTCGCAACTCATTAACATGGATGATAAAATGAGTAATGGAAGAATTGTTAGAGTATGTTTTTTGAATGATATTTTCATGACTAATTATATTATTTTGTCTAAATTAGGATGCGTAAGAATAAGGGATTTTTCAGATTCTAAAAAATAAAATTTATTGCTTCATAATCCCAAGAATCTATTAAGATAACACGGTGCTACGTTTCGCAATCCAAATTCAGACAATTAAAATTTAAAGTTATAAGTAACCGAAGGAATTAAACTGCCGATGATTGACAACCTAACTGCTTCATTTTTAATGACTTGGTAAGTATCTTGAGCACTTTCGGGAGTACTGGCAGGCTTACCGTCAATTGGTTGCGTATATATTGAAAAAGGGTTTCGTTTATTGTACAAATTATAGATAGAAAATACCCATTCCGACTCGCCTTTGCCAAATAAAGCCTTCTTATTTTTCTTAGTTGCCGATACGTCTAAACGGTTGTAAGCTGGAATTCTAATGTTGCCACGAACTCCGCTTTCAGTCACGCCATAACTATATCCTTCTACGGCTGCTTGACGTGGTGCAAGAGAATACGGAACGCCCGAAATATAAGCAAAATTTGCTCCGAAACTCCATTTTTTGTTCAATTCATATTGCGCTACCACGTTCAACGTATGGGTTCTGTCAAAACGATTTGGATACCAATTTCCGTGGTTTAATCCTTCAACTTGACGCTCCGTTCTTGCCAACGTATAACTTGTCCAACCCGTCAATTTTCCCTTATTTTTCTTGATGTATAACTCTACGCCATAAGCCCGCCCTTTGCCAAATAATAAGTCCTTTTCAAACCTCGGATTTAGAAAAAGATTAGCGCCATCAGCGTAGTCAATTTGATTCTGAAAATCTTTGTAATACACCTCCAAAGAGGTTTCATACGCATTATCGCCAAAGTTTTTGAAATAGCCCAAAGCCACTTGGTCGGTGAGTTGGGGTTTGATATTGTTGGTACTCGAAGTCCAAACATCCAAAGGCGTTGAGGCGGCCGTATTGGACATTAAGTGAATATATTGCGTCATTCGGTTATAACTCGCCTTGATTGAACTATTCTCTCCCGTTTCTAATTTTGCATTAAATCTTGGCTCGAAATTACTGTAAGTTTGAAGAATTTTATTGGGGTCATTTGGTTTTGTATCAAGGTCATAACCAGAGGTATAAGCATCTGAAATACCCACAAAGCGGCGGATATAATAGACATCTTCACTACTTTTATAATCATATTTTGAAAACCTTACGCCGTATTGTAAGGACAATTTTGAACTGACTTTCCATTCATCGCCAATATAAGCTGAATATTCAACGGCATCTTTGGCAGGAGCGCCAAACGAAACTTTTGAACTATTTGAACTTGCAGTTGCCGAACCAGGCGTGAAACTATACGTCAAAACCTGTCCGCCAAAAGTTAAGGTATTATTGGGTGAAATGTAATAGGTAAAATCTGGTTTGAAACTTAAATTCTGAATGTTTGAAGTCCAACGGAATTGATTATTAGGTCTTTTATTATTCAAATCAGAGTCCAATAAATAGTCATAATTACTATAAAAAGCGGTTGAATTTAGGAATAATTTTGAGCTAAAAACGTGGTTCCATCGAGCGGATAAAGTGCTGTTTCCCCAGTTAAAACCGAAGTCATTTCCAAAAACATCACGTCCAAAATAACCCGATAAAAAGACGGTATTATTTTGGTTAATATTATAGTTTACTTTCGCCGTTAAATCATAAAAATTGAATTGTGTATTGGCGTTATTACCCGTTAAAAAAGGTTTTGCCAGTATATCTGCATACGAACGACGAGCCGCCACAATGAACGAGGCTTTGTCTTTCACGATGGGAGCTTCAATAGATAATCTACTAAAAATCAAACCAATACCGCCATTTATTTCTAATTGCTTAGCATTTCCCTCCTTCATTCTTACATCCAAAATCGAAGAAGCACGACCACCATAATTGGCAGGAATACCACCCTTGATAAGTTTCACATCTTTCACCGCATCGGGATTAAAGATGGAGAAAAAGCCAAAAAGATGGGATGAATTATACACGGGAGCTTCGTCCATTAACACTAAATTTTGGTCCACTGCACCACCCCGAACATTGAATCCTGTGGCTCCTTCACCCACGGTTGAAACCCCAGGTAATAGTTGTATCACCCGTACTAAATCAACTTCGCCCAAAAGTGCAGGAATTTTTTTGATGGTTTTCATATCCACCTTATTGACTGACATTTCGATTGCCTTCACATTATCGTCTTCTCGCTTGCCACTCACCACAACCTCCGCTAATTCCTGACCATCTTCTTGTACTTCCAAATTGAGGGTTACGTTTTGGTCATGCAATTTTAATTCTCGAATTGATTTACGATAATTTACCGAAGTGATAATTAATGTGTAATTACCTTTTGGTAAAGTCAAGGAATAAAATCCGTAAGTATTAGTAGTAGTTCCCGTGAGAAGCTCTTTGACAAAAACGGATGCTCCGATAAGCCCTTCACCGTTTTTGTTGTCTTTTACATAGCCACTTACTGTCAATTTTTCATTTTGAGCGAATAAACTCACGGGAAAAAATAAAAGTAACAGCAATGATTTTCTAATAGAATTAAGCATAATTATTGTTGAAATAGTTTAAAAAGATTCTTTGTTCAATGATATTTACATAAAACGATAAAACAGGATATTTAGTTACTAATTCACCCCTATTTTTCGACGATTCACAGAAATTTAATATTTAAATAATTGATTATCAGATTATTGAAAATTATAATTATGTAGAATTTTATAATTAGTGTTGTCTTGAGACGATATCTTATTTTTGGTTTACATTTGAATAGTACAAATTTAATAGATGGTTAAAAAGTATGATGTTTTATTTGATGAACGGTTTATTTCGTTTTGTTTGACCGTTAAAATTTAAGTTACCCCTATACAATTGATAAGATTTAAAAATCAATTTACAAATCCAAATTCGCTAATTTATTTGCTTTTCAAATCTAATACAAAATGGAGATTTTATAAACGAAGTATGAAATATAATGGACAAAATAACTTTGAAGTGGACAAGTATTAATTCTAAAATTGGTGATTTTAATTCTGTGGGAATGTATTTGATGAATATTTTAAATTATTTTATTATTTCAGTATTATATTGCCGAATGCTATTTTTTAATTCAAAATACATTTATAACTTTGTGCCATAATCAGCAACATAATTCAATTAGGCATGAATCTTGAACAGTTAGGAAATATTATTCGTGAAAGAAGGAATGAACTCTCGTGGAGTCAAGAAATTCTTAGTAATAGAAGTGATGTCGCCATCAAAACAATTCATTCCGTTGAATTAGGGAAAGCTAACCCTTCTGTGAAAACATTAGAAAAAATTTTAGAAAATTTAGGGTTGGAGATGATTGTGGTAAATAGGAAAGTTTAGTTTTATTGAAAGTAATTTTTAGTGTCAATTTTCAAGTAACAAATAAAAATTAAGTATCTGTATTTACAGATAAAATTAAAAAAAAACCATGGAACAAGCCATTAGCTACGAAAGAATTCCAACCAGTATTTATGCAGATTCTGACGCTGCTTCACGGGCAATTGCCCACGAAATTGCTGCCATTATCCGCAAACGAGCATCCGAAGAGAAACCCGCTGTGTTGGGTCTGGCAACGGGTTCTTCGCCTAAAAAGGTCTATTCTGAACTTATCAGAATGCACCGTGAAGAAGGTTTGAGCTTTCAGAATGTCGTAACTTACAACCTTGACGAATACTATCCAATGGAGCCAGATGCTGTGCAGAGTTACGTGCGGTTTATGCGTGAACAACTCTTTGACCACGTGGATATTCCGGCGGGAAATTGGCATTTGCCCGATGGAACATTGCCTTTGGATAAATTGGCGGAGTTTTGTAAAGATTACGAAGCCCAAATTGAACGCTATGGTGGCTTAGATTTTCAGTTATTAGGAATTGGACGAAATGGACACATTGGTTTTAATGAACCAGGTTCGCTCGTAAATTCTCGTACTCGCTTAATGACTCTCGATTTAAATACGCAAATTGATGCGGCAGGAGATTTTGGTGGCTTAGCGAAAGTCTCTAAAAAGGCCATTACAATGGGCGTTCAGAAAATCATGGAAGCCAAAAGAGTGGTGCTGTGTGCATGGGGAGAACATAAAGCAACCAATGTTGCCCGTGCCGTGGAGGGTTCAGTAACTTCGGATGTACCTGCTTCTTATCTGCAATTACACGAAAATGCTTCCTTTATTATTGATACTTCAGCGGCAGCTCAATTAACTCGCATGCGCACACCGTGGATGGTTGATGCTGTAACTTGGGACCGACCAATGATCAAAAAAGCGGTAACTTATTTAGCTTTAACCGTAAAAAAACCAGTCCTCAAATTGACCAGTTCGGATTATAATGAAAACGGACTTTCAGACCTTTTGGCCCTCTACGGTCAAGCCTATGACATTAATATTGAGGTATTTAATTATTTGCAACACACCATTACGGGATGGCCAGGAGGCAAGCCCAATGCCGATGATTCTAACCGTCCAGAAAGAGCCTATCCTGCCAAGAAGAAAGTTGTCCTTTTTAGTCCGCATCCCGACGATGATATTATTTCGATGGGAGGAACGTTCCAAAGATTAGTTGATCAAGGGCATGATGTCCACGTCGTGTATCAAACTTCGGGAAATATTGCCGTGGCGGATGATGAAGCCTTACGTTTTGCGGAGTTTGTGGTTGATTTTAACGAAAAATTTGATGCAAATAATCCAAAAGCCAATCGGATATATAAGGAAGCCGCTAAGTTTTTGAAAGCTAAGAAAGATTCAGAAATTGATACGGATGAAGTACGCTACATTAAAGGCTTAATCAGAAGAGGAGAGGCAAAAAATACATGTCGCTACGTAGGAATCAAAAAGGAAAATATGCACTTTTTGGATATGCCTTTTTATGAAACGGGAACGATTCAGAAAAATCCGCTTGGGCAAAAAGATGTGGATATTGTAATGGAAAAAATTGATGAAATTCAACCGCATCAAATTTATGCCGCTGGCGATTTAGCCGATCCACACGGAACGCATAAAGTATGTTTAGACGCAATCATGGAGGCAGTTCAGAAGTTACGCCACCGTGAATACATGAATAATTGTTGGGTTTGGTTGTATAAAGGTGCGTGGCAAGAATGGGATATTGACCAAATAGAAATGGCCGTTCCGATGTCGCCCGACCAAGTTTTGAAGAAAAGATACGGTATTTTTAAACACCAATCACAGAAAGACGGCGTGCCATTTCAAGGAACGGATGCCCGTGAATTTTGGCAACGTGCCGAGGATAGAAACAGCAATACGGCCAATTTATACAATGCTTTGGGCCTTGCAGAATACCAAGCAATGGAAGCATTTGTGAGATGGCGGTTTTGATTAATATTGCGTTATAAATTATTATATTTGCCAATGCCTCAAAGCATTGGCATTTTTTATTCAAGACCCATTCAAGCAATGAAAAAAAACTTTTCTCAAATATTAGCCTTTTTGTCAGTGATGATAATCTGTCTCACATATTTTTCAGTAACCGCTCAACTCACCACGCCATCCGACGGTGGAAATGCAAAAGCGACAGTCTCGGAATATATCGGATTGACAGAAGTAAAAATTTCCTATAACCGCCCCGGTGTAAAAGGTCGAGAAGGGAAAATCTATGGTACATCCATCGCCCATTACGGCTTTGTTGACCAACATTTTGGGTTTAGCAAATCGGCTCCGTGGCGTGCTGGAGCCAACGAAAATACGACTATCAGTGTAAATAAAGACGTTAAAATTGAAGGAAAAACCCTTCCTGCGGGAAAATATGGCCTATTTATGGATTTATCCGAAGATGAAACGACCGTTATTTTCTCAAAAAATTCAGATTCATGGGGAAGTTTTTATTACGAACCTAAAGAAGATGTTTTGCGAGTAACGGTAAAACAATTGAAAGACCAACCCTTAGTGGAAAGGTTGAAATTTGAGTTCTCCGATCAAACAGAATCATCGGCGGTTTTATCGCTCTTATGGGAAAAATGGAAAATTCCGATGAAAATAGAAGTGGATTTGGTGAACAACCAATTAAATACTTTCAGAGAAGAACTTAGAAGTGACAAAGGTTTTACGTATTTGGCTTTTGTACAAGCCGCAAATTATTGTTTGGCTAAAATTGTAAATTTAGAAGAAGGTTTATTTTGGGCGGATAAAGCGATTTCTGAAACGTATATTGGCACGAGTAATTTTACAACGTTGAGTTTAAAATCTCAATTTTTGGAGAAATTAGGAAAAACCGCAGAAGCCAAAGAATTGATGAAAAAAGCTTTGCCTTTGGGAACCGCCATGGAATTGCATTTGTACGGAAGGAAATTATTGCAAGCAAAAAACAACGCTGAAGCTTTAGAGATTTTCAAGTTGAATGAAAGCAAATATCCCAACGATTTTCTGCCAAAAATGGGTATGGCAAGGGCCTTATCAGCATTAGGAAAATATCAAGATGCTTTGAAATACGCAAAATCATCGTTAGCACTGGTTTCAGATAATGCTCCAGAAAAAGTGAAATTAGAAGAAATGATTACGAAATTATCGCAAGGGAAAGAGGTGAATTAATGTTTTTTAGCCCGTCAGCGGTTCGAGTGCCATTATATTAGCACATTGAAATTACCTTCACTAACAAAAGGTAATCCCAAACCTAATTAAAATAGATTCTATTTCTCTTTTAAAGGATAATCTTGCAATTTGGAAAACGTAAATCCTGATTTTTGAAGCGCTGGCACAATTTCTTTCATTGCTTCGAAAGTATTCCAACTCGGGCGATTGAAGTGCATAATTACAATAGCACCGGGTTTTACATTTTTCAACACGCTATTAACGATGATTGATTTTGGAATATTAGCCATAGCGTCATTAGAAAGTACGTCAAAACTGATTACGGTAATGCCCAATTGTTTGGCAATTTTTGCGCAGGCTTCATCCGTATAGGCAGTTGCGGAGCGGTAGAAAGTAGGTCTTCTACCCGTAATTTTTTCAATTTTCTCGGCATTGGCTTCTATTTCATCAATGGCATCGGGAATGTCTTTTGTTCCGTGAATTCCATACTCACTTTCACCATCTACCGAACAAGGTTGATGATTAAAACCATGATTTTCTATTTCAAAATTTGGGTCTTTTGACAGTTTTACGAAGGTGGAATAATTGGCATCAATCCATTTTCCTGTCACAAAAAGGGTAGCAGGAATTCGTTGTTTTCTTAGAAAATTAATCAATTCTGCATCGTAACCATTGGCATTTTTGCCCCCGCAGGCATCAAAAGTAAAAGCGATAATTTTATTGCTGGTTACTAAATCTTCATCCACTCCTTTCACAAATTCCCCCCAATGGCCCGGTTGGGAATGAGCAAATTGATGGGAAACTTTTTGCTTCAAAGCATTGTATTGAGGATTCTGATAGAGATTTTCGATGAAAATCTTATTTGGATAAAGATTTGTTTGACCGTAAATATGACAATAAAATAGAAAAAATAATATGGTTGTGGTTATTCTAAACATGAGTTATTTTTTGGTTGATTCTTTAATTATTTTTAGCTCTTTCATTAACATATCCATTTTTTCGTGGAGCATGGCAATTTCTAATTCGCTGCGTAAATTTACTTGATACGCATGGTTGGCTCGCTCACGGTCTTTAAACGATTGGCGATTTTGACTCATCATAATTACGGGCGCTTGCAAGGCGGCAATGAACGACAACGCCAAGTTCAACAGAATGAAAGGATAGGGATCAAAACCGTGTTCGTGGAAATAAAAAACGTTGATAGCCATCCACGAAGCCAAAAAAGTGATGAATAATATGATGAATTTCCAGCTACCCCCAAATTCGGCAATTCTGTCGGCTACTCGTTCGCCAAAAGTAGTTTGAAGTTCGATTTCTTCTTCGGTATCTTCCGCTAAAATATCGCCTGAACGCAATGAATCAATTACTTCTTGTTCAAGTTCATTCAAATCTCCCAATTTTTTATAGAGAGATTCTTCAATTAAATCAGTTTCGTTTTCGTAAGAATTTTGATTGATTATTTCATTCATAACAATTGGTCGGTTTTCATTTCTAATATTAAGAATCATAAAGTTTTCAAGTACTCAATTAAATTTGTTCGCTCTGAAGCCGACAATTTATCACCGTAAATATGCCCCTGATTTCCGTAGCCGTTAATGGAAGCATCGTAGGTTTGATTATCGATTTTTGTGGTTAAAGTAACATAATTCCAACCCATTTTCTTATTGTCATAATCATCCGACTTGAAGGTTCTTTTCCAAATTTTTGGTCTTTGTGAACTGTTCAAAAGGTCTTCTAAAGTAGGTACAGAGCCATTATGCAAGTAGGGAGCCGTTGCCCAAACGCCATCCAAAGGTGGAGCGATATATCCTTTTTTTGCCACTAATTTTGCCGCAAAAGGTTCTTTGCTAAACCAACTCGAATTATACCATTCCAATAATTGTGGATAGGCAAAATTTGTCGAAACTAAGGCGGGGTCAGTACCGATGCTTTCTAAGGAAACTAACAAATTTGGGTAGTCATTTTTGTTATTCGATGAACCATGACAACGGCTACAATTAACTTCGTAAATCGCTTTGCCTTCGGTTACTTTTTGTGGGTCAATCGTGCCTTTATAAGTAGGCGAAGGAAGTGATTTTATGTAGGCCAACACATCGGGAAATCGTTGGTCAATTTTTCGAGCTTGGGAAGAATCCTGTAAAGAAACCAAACTCGAAGCCATCATAATTCGGGCAAAATCACCCGTGCCAACGCCCGTGTAAAATAGGGTATTTTTCTTTTTCAGCAACCACCAAGCGGGAACATCCGTGGGAATAACCTCTTTTGGAATGCCCCAAGGGTCATTTTCACGCCACGTTAAATCGGTTGGATTTCGGTGAGATGCCAAAATTGCGGCATATTTATCGGCAGGATTTACGCCTTGCGTTGCGGTAATCGTGAGCGGACTAATAGCTTGGAAACCTCTTTTATACGGAATAAAAGCTTGATATTCGGGGGAAGTTAAACTGTAATTACTCTTCAAAACCAAATCCAATAAGTTGAGCGTTGCACTTTGGTCATTTGAAAAATCGAAATCTGCATTTCCCAAACCCATCACGAACTCATTGTTGATATAACTGGCGTGGCAATTCAAACAATTGGCACCAACCGCACGGGTATTGTTTGAGGTTGTCGTTACGGTATATTGATATCCAACTTTGGCATTATCACCCTGACGTTTTAAAATATTAGCGGTATTTTCACCTCTCAACGAAAACCATGAACTAAAAGGAACTCCACCATCCACGTAGTTTCCATTCACCAAATAATCAAAGCCTTTGTCGGCATTTCCACCCCGTTGCGTGGAGGCAGGAAGAACTTCGGTTAGTTCAACAGCTGACTGAGGTTCAGCAGTTTGTGCAGTATTTTTACACGAAATAATTCCTGAAATTAGAGAAACTAAAATAAGATATTGAATCTGGGTGTAAGCTTTCATTTTTAGAAGATTTTGGAATTAATTATCAATAGTACTATTTGGAATTAGTATATGTTTATAATTTGTGTAATCTTCTGATTAATAGTGGATTACAATACTAACCCCAGCTTATTAATGGAGTTTTATTTATGGAAATAATCTCAAATCTCAGAAATTTAAAATATCAAAACCACCGTTCCACCAATAATCAATAAAGCGCCCACGATGGTTTTTGCGGTTAATTCTTCGCCCAAAAATAAAAATGATAATAAAATAGTCAATGCTACGCTCAATTTATCGACGGGGGCAACTTGGGAAACTTTTCCAATTTGTAAAGCCTTGAAGTAAAATACCCAAGACAAACCCGTGGCAATGCCCGAAATGACTAAAAACGTAACATTTTGTTTCGATAAAGTTGCTATTCCTTTTTGCTCGCCCCTTGCCAATACAATTCCCCAAGCCACCATCAAAATAATGACGGTACGGATGGCAGTGGCTAAATTTGAATTAACACCTATG
>JBBAKY010000077.1:0-18107 GCA_040403295.1 Arcicella sp. | reverse complement strand
AACTTTTTAACTAAATCTGTTTGAAATAATTTACCTTCCTCAAAAGGAATCTCAAAGGCTTTTATCGTTTCGATTACTGCTTGATAAACCGAAATTTTATGAAAAGATGTTGTGTCAATAATCGCTAAATGGTGCTCAATTTTAGTTAATAATTCTAAAATATGGCTATGATTTGAAAGCGTATTTTTTATTTGAGTCGTGAATTCTTCTCCAGTGATGGCCGGTTCCAATTCACTCACTAACAGTTGCGAGTCAATCAATTGTTCTACAAATTCGATGGCATCTTCTTCCGAAATATCATCATCAATCAGTTTAGGAATAATTTCTAAAATGGTATTTCCAAACTTGCACAAATCTAAGACTAACTGAATGTATTCAGACCAATTAATGGCACTTATTTGGTGTTTTCTTTGACCTTCAACGTAACTATATTCAATATATCGAATCTCCTCTCCTACCCGATAAATACTTGAATTTGGCAGAAATCTTAACGAAAATTTAATTTCAGGAATATCGGCTAACTTTTGTGCCAATGCGCCCGCAAAGTGCATATCTAACCGAGTTTTTCTACTGGTTTCATCTGCGAGTTCGATGGATGTTTTATCACCCCATTCAACTACCCCACAACCCGCAAAAAGCCCGAATGGCGTGCATCTACTGCACATTCGGGTGTAATATTTTCCAATTGAAATGGGGATTTTTTGTAATTTTTTGGGGTCCGAAACCTTTCCATCTTTCCAGTTTATGGCTTCTTGAAAAAGCACGGGGGAGGCTAAATATAGGGCTTCGGCGAAGGTAGAATTATCGAGAAATTGCTTTAAAAAATCTTCCGAAATAGTATCAATAAAAGGAAGAGAAGGTGTTCTGACGATGAATTGGTTGTGGAACATGGTTTATTCTGAGTTTTTGTTCTGAGAATTAAACATAAAAAATTCTTGGTTCTTCTTGCAATCATTCAGAACCAAGAATTTTACGTTTTAGAAGTCGGTATTGGCTGTTTTCAAGTCTTTTTTTGTAATCCAAATGTTTCTGTACAAAACATCGTGTCCTTCAGCTTGCAATTTTAAGCCTTCTGGAGTATCCGAAATACCTTTTCCATTATCATTTCCTCCATCAACACCCGAAAATTTTCCACCCCAAACTTGACTAATCATCTGATTTTTATGCACTTTTTTACCATTCAAATAAATGGTAACCATTGCTTTTTCAGTCAATTTACCATCTTTAAACCTTGCCGCTCTAAAATTCATATCGTACGCATTCCATTTTCCAACCCCTTTGTAGGCATAATATGGCGATGATGTTTCGTTGATAACTGCTCCAAGCCCGTGTGAAGTTGTATCACCGTCACAAATCTGAATTTCGTAGCGATTTTGTAAGTAAACGCCACTATTTCCGCCAGTTTTTGAAACATAAAATTCAAGATGAAGTCTAAAATCCTTGAATTTTTCTTTGGTTACAATATCTGCCGCTCCGTAAAGCCCACCTGCCGCTGCGGGGTCGTTGGTATTTACCACCGTTCCTGCATTTACAGGGTCATTTACGATAAACCACTTAATGGGTAATGTAGCCTTTAATCTTGGCCCTTCCCAATAAGTCCATTTTTCGTCAAGCATTTTCCTTGAACCATCAAAATAAATGGCTGATTTGTTTGGAGATTTTGCACCAACGCCTACTTGTGCATGAACATTAAGCAGTAGGGCGAAAAATATAAGCGTTAATAAAATTTTCATGAGATTTCGAGTTTGTGTGTTTATTTAATTTTAATATTCTTGGCTAATCGGATGTATCATTAATTCATCAATTACCACGTGTTTGGGCGCCTCCAAAATGTATGTAATTACATCAGCCATATTTTGTGAGGTCAAATATTCAGCTTGATGAGGATCACCTGCTTCTTTATTATGAAAAAAAGTATCGACTAATCCAGAATACACAACCGATACTTTAATGGCATCTCTTCTAACCTCTTTTCTGAGTGCCATTGAGAAAGCATCCTGGGCATATTTTGAAGAACAATACAATGAACCTCCATCAAAAACTCGCTTGGCAACATCTGAAGCCACATTTATAATATGTCCTCCGCCAGCATTTTTCATGTGAGGAACGCATTCTCGGCAAAATAAAAATGTTCCTTTTACATTCGTTTCATAAATAGCATCCCACTCTTCGGTTGAAATTTCAGATACTTGCTTGAAAATCCCGAAGCCAGCATTATTGACAAGTCCATCAATTTTTCCAAATGCTTCCACCGTTGAAGCAATCGTTGATTTTACGAATTCTTCATCGGAAACCGAGCCAATAAATATCTCTGCTTTTGTTCCAATAATTTCAATTTCGGCTTTCAAGCTCATAAGTTCAATTTCACTTCGAGCGATTAAACTCAAATTTGCACCCTTTTCTGCCAATGATAAAGCTAATGCTCTACCGATTCCTTTACTTGCTCCCGTAATTAATATTGTCTTGTTTTTGATTGACACTTTTTTGATTGTTTAGAAATGGAATTTATTCACCAAATTAACCATAAAATTGATTCAATTCCTACAAACGGAATCGATTCATAAACCGAAATTCTTCTTATTAGAAATAGTTTTAGTATAACTTCGTAATTAAAAAATACAAATCAAATCATCATGCAAACAATCAATTTTGAAATTTATCCTAATTTCTTCATCGTAGCCGATACTTGTGGCAATCCAGCAGATAAACCTGTACTCCTGCTCCACGGGGGCGGACAAACTCGTCATTCTTGGGGTGATTCTTCCAAAATTATTGCCCAAAATGGTTATTATGCTATTGCCTTAGATGCCCGTGGACATGGCGATAGCAGTTGGTCGGAGTCAGGAAGTTATAATATTGAGGATTTAGGAAATGATTTAAAGGAAGTCATCAGATTAATTGGCAAAAAACCTGCCATTGTCGGGGCTTCAATGGGTGGATTAACCTGTCTAATTGCCGAGGGAGAATCCGAAAAGTCCATTTCGTCAGCCATTATTTTAGTGGATATTGCCCCCAAAGCCGAACAAAAAGGCATCGAAAGAATCTTTGCATTTATGTCTTCCAATAAACACGGATTCGCTTCCATTGAAGAAGCCGCCGAATCAGTTTCTGCCTATTTACCCAACCGAACAAAACCCAAAGATCATTCAAGATTAGAGAAAAATTTGCGTCTGCGAGCGGATGGGAGGTATTATTGGCATTGGGACATGAAAATGCTGGAACTTTGGAAAAGCATTACGCCAGACCAACAAATCAAGAATGAAGCACGAATGTATCAAGCCGCTAAGAACCTAATAGTACCAACGATGATTGTGCGTGGAGGTATATCGGATGTGGTTTCCGAAAAAGTGATGGCGGAATTTTTGGATGAAGTTCCTCACGTGCGTAGCGTGAATGTATCGGATGCGGGACACATGGTGGCAGGTGATTCAAATCATGCTTTTACCAATGCGGTGTTGGAATTTTTGAAAGAGGTTTATTGACGTTTTCGTCACTCTTTTAAAAACGCTGAGCAGCTCTTGACCAATTAATCTTTAATTTAGCTTGTAAATAATTGTTATACTAATTATATTTACTTACAAATATTTAAACTAAGAAAATGACACAAGAATATTCAGCTTACACACCCGAAGATTTTGAGGTTTGGCAGATACTTTTCAATCGCCAAATTGAGCAACTCAAACCAATTGCCAGTATCGCCTATCTGGAAGGAATTGAAAAAGTAAATTTCTCTGCCGACAAAATTCCTAATTATCTGGAAACCAATATTTTATTAAATGAATTAACGGGTTGGCAAATTCACGTGGTACCAGGGTTAATTGAAAATCGTCCATTTTTTGAATTGATGAAAAACAAACGATTTTGTGCCTCCACGTGGTTACGTAGGCGTGAACAATTAGATTATTTAGAAGAACCTGATATGTTTCATGATATTTTTGGTCATGTCCCATTATTATCAAATCAATCGGTTTGTCATTTTTTGGAAGAATTAGCTCGAATTGCCTTACGATTTGTGGAAAATAAAGAAGCCATTGAGTACATCGCAAGACTATACTGGTACACGATAGAATTTGGTTTAATCCGAGAAAATGGACAGTTGAAGATTTATGGAGCGGGCATATTATCGTCTTCGGGAGAAAGCTTATATAGTTTAGAATCAACTCATCCTCAAAGACTTAACTACAATACACGTCAAATATTTGATACGCCATTCATCAAAGACCACTATCAAGAACAGTATTTTGTGATAGATTCGTACCAACAATTATTTAACGCAATTCCTGAAATTGAAAAAGAATTGGAATTTAGAATGAATATGAATCCTACTCGGAAAATATTTATTCAAAGCGACTTGGAAATTAAAAATCAATTAGCGAATATTTGATTTTTGGGGTTAAGCTACGATTCTAAGTTAATATTTTGTTAATTTGGTAAACAATTGTTGCTAAAACAATTGTTTACCAAATTAAATTTAAGCTATTATCAGACAAAATGACATCTAATCCCGCAGAAAACCGTGCTTACTTTTTTAAGATTGACACAACAATTAAAAAAATAAGACAACAAATACAAAAGAAATTTGATGATTTAAAGGTGGATTTAACCGTTGATCAATGGGTACTTTTAGACCATATTTGCCGATTTGAAAGCAACGGAATCAGTCAGAATGAATTGGCAGAAATGACCGTAAAAGATGCGCCAACCGTTACCAGAATTATTGATTTATTAGTAAAAAAAGGCTTGTCAGAACGCACAATGGCAGAAAATGACCGTCGTAAATTTATCATTACCTTAACGGATGCGGGAAGAGCTAAATTCGATGAAGCCTACCCCATTGTGGCAGAAGTGCGTAGAAAAGGTTGGGGTGATTTGAATGATGAAGACTACAAAATATTTGTACGGATTTTGGATTCGATTTACACAAATATTACGGTTTGAAATTTATCCGTGAATCAAATGCACTAAACACACCATCAAAAAAGTAATCATTCCCATTAAAACGGTCATTAGGGTATAAGATTTTAGGGCTAAGTCGGTGCTTAGATTCCCAAATCTTGACACCACCCAAAAGTAGGCATCATTGGCGTGAGACACCATCATTGACCCCGCTCCCATCGCCATTAGCGTGATTTGTCTTCCCCATTCAGAATCCAATCCTAAAGAGGGTAAAAGTGGAAAAATAATGGATGCTGACGAGATAATGGCAACGGTAGAAGAACCTTGCGCTGTTTTGAAAATCACCGTCAAAATGAAGGGAATCAATAATCCAACGTGATATTGGGTAATGGTAGCCCCAAAAACTTTCCCTAAATCCAACATTTTTATTATTTCCCCGAATGCTCCTCCGATGGCAATAATTGCCAAAATTGGTCCTGCTTTTTCAATGGCAGTTTCCAATAAATGATTCAATTTGGCTTTCTCAAATTTTTCAAAAAGGGTTATTGAAATCAAAATTCCAATAAATAACGCAACAATCGGTTCCCCCACAAATTTTATCAGACTCAACATTGCTTCCGAAAAAATGGTTGGATTTAAAAGGATGATTGATTTTAATGAAATTAAAGCAATAGGTACGATAATTGGCAAAAATGAATGCAATGGTTTGGGTAAATTCAAGGTTGATAAATTTATTGTATCTTCTTGTAAATTAACCGTTTCTGAATATAGATGCTGATATTTTTTACCCGCATATTTGCCCCAAAAATAAACAATTAACGTTCCTGGAATGGCCAAAAATATGCCCAATAACATCGTTTGTCCCAACTCAACATTCATTAAACCCGCAGCGGCTGTGATACCGGGATGAGGTGGAACCAAGCAATGAACCGAGTATAATGAACCCGCCAAACAAACCGTAAAAAATACCTGCGAATCTTTAACTTTTTTACCTAAAGAATAGAGCAAACCGCTCAAAACAATAAATCCTGAATCACAAAAAATGGGCAGCCCGATGATAAAACCAATCAATGTGATGGCAACGCCTGCATATCTTTCCCCCGTTTTTTCAAGAATATAATTGGCAATGCTGATGGTGGCATTGGTATTATCCAAAATTACGCCCAAAGTTGTTCCTAAAATAATCAATAATCCGATTTTTTCAAGGGTGTGTCCGAAACCTGCTTTGAGATTTTTAATGACCTCTTCACCAGAAAATTGAGCCGTCAACCCCACTAAAATAGCCACCATAAACAATACGTAAAATGTATTGAACTTGAATTTTGAACTCAAAATAATGATCAATAAAATACTGATAACTAAAAGAATAGCGACAAATAGTGGTGATAACATAAGTTGGATTTTAATATGATGAACGCAGTCTGGGTTTTGAACCAGACTGCGTTAGAAATTAATGTAAGGCAATTTATGACATTTCGCCAGCAATTGAATGTCTCAAAGTCTTTTTAACAAGCTGAATATCATTACTTTGACCCAAGGCAAACATCAATTTCGTAATGGCCGCCTCCGTTGTCATATCTGCCCCACTGACTACACCAATTTCTTGTAAATATTGACTTGTTTGGTATCTCCCTTGTGCTACTCGACCACCATTGCACTGCGAAACATTAAAAATCACGATTCCCTTTTCGATAAATTCTTTCATTAATTTCAAAAACCAATCAACTGTTGGGGCATTTCCGGAGCCGAAAGTTTCTAACACCACGCCTCTTAATCCTTTGATTTCTAAAATATTCCGAACAACTTTCTCGGTAATTCCGGGAAATAACTTCAGAATCACCACATTTTCATCCAAGGATTCGTGGACTTTCAACATTGCATCCGAATCATAATGTTTGAGGTAGGGTTTATTGTATTCAATTTTGATTCCTGCTTGGGCTAAAACGGGATAATTTTCGGATTCAAAAGCATTAAATTGCACGCTCTCGTTCTTGATAGCCCGATTTCCACGTAATAAAACCGAATTGAAATAAATACAAACTTCCGAAATAATTGGACGATTATTGGTTTGGGCAGAAGCAATTTCAAGTGCCGTGATAAAATTTTCCTTCGCATCGGTTCGGGCAACGCCGATGGGCAATTGAGCCCCCGTGAGAATGACGGGCTTATTGAGATTTTCCAATAAATAACTTAATGCTGAAGCCGTGTAAGCCATCGTGTCGGTGCCGTGAAGAATTACGAAAGAATCATATTTGGCGTAATTTTCTTCAATCATTTTTGCTAACATAACCCAAGTTTCAGGATTCATGTTAGAAGAATCCAGTAATTCGTCAAAAGTAAGAACCGAAATCTCGAAATCTAAACGTGCCATTTCGGGCAAATTATCGGGAATTTGGGCAAAATCAAAAGGTACTAAACTATCCGTTTTAGCATCATAAACCATTCCTAATGTGCCTCCTGTATAGATTACAAGTACTTTTACATCATTTTTGCCGTCGGCTTTTGTTTTTATTTTAATGGTTTTCATTTAATTAATTTTTGAGCATTCAAACTCGTTTGTTCAATCACTTCCTCTACGCTAACCTGCATCATATCCGCCACCTTCTGCGCAATCATTTGCAAGTAAACGGGTTCATTTCGTTTACCTCGGTATGGAACTGGTGCGAGATAAGGGGCATCGGTTTCGAGAACAATGTGCTTCAAATCAATGTGCGGTAAAATTTTGTCTAAACCGCCATTTTTGAACGTTGCCACGCCCCCAATGCCTAATAAAAAATTTAATTCAATCGCTTTTTGAGCCTCCTCCATAGTGCCAGAAAAGCAATGAAAAATCCCTTTTAAGTTTGGGTCAGCATTTTTTTCAATCAAAGCAACGGTTTCCCAAAACGCATTCCGAGAGTGAATATCAATCCAGAGATTATGCTTTTTTGCTAAGGAACATTGGGTTAAAAAAGCCTGTTCTTGCTGTTGAATGAAGGTTTTATCCCAAAATAAATCCATGCCAATTTCACCAATCGCAATGAATGTTTCTTTATTTAACCAGTCCTCAACAATGTATAATTCTTTCTCGAAATCTTCTTTTACATAACACGGATGTAAGCCCATCATCGGGCGACACTGCTTTGGGTATTTTGTTACCAAATCCATCATGCCTTCAATGGTTTCTGAAGCGCAATTAGGCATCCATATTTCTGAAATTCCTGCCTCAAAGGCTCTATTTAGCATTTCTTCACGGTCGTCGGCAAAGACTTCATCGTAGATATGTGCGTGGGTTTCTATCATTACTAAAATTTTAATTATTCATAAATTCGACCTTTCCAATCCACTTTCACTGGAGAATAGTAGAAGAAAATCATGGTCATTTGCCACCAATTGGCATAAAATTCGTATAAAAGCAAGTATCTGAGTAAGTGAAATTCTTTTAATTTTATGATGGTTGGCAAAACTGTTATAGTTTGATTTGCCCATTTTAAAACCCATAAAATTCCTGCCATTTTCCAAGAAAAAAAGATTCCAATTAGCAATAAAATTGGGAGAAAAAGGGCTTGAAAAAATAATAAGAATACTACCCACCATGGACATTGTAAAGCTCCAACCATCCAACGTTTGCGTTGATGCAAAAATTCTTTGAGCGTTGACATTGGTAAAGTCTGATTGAAAACTTCCTGATTTATCGTATTTTTAAAGCCAAAATCTTTATTAACCACTTCGTGGAATAATTCAAAATCTTCGGTAATTGAAAATGGAATTTTTGCGTATCCTCCCGTAGCTTCGTAAGCCTTCCGTGTTACTGCTGAATTATTACCCAAACCCGTCAAAGGAATCTTCAATTCTGCGGCAATTTTCAATAATGTCAACGCATGAAGCCAATCAATGGATTGAAAATGATGCCAAATTGAATCTCCTTTAATAGACGTAATTCCCACTTGATGACCAATATTTAGATCTTCTTCAAAATTAGCAATCATTCCTTTTACCCAATCAGGATTCACGGTAACATCTGCATCACAAATCAAGAAATATTCACCCCAAGAATGTTCATAAAGATTGGCTAAAACATTCGCTTTACCTCTTTGCTCATTAATAACTTTCTGGATATCAATCAATTGAAAGTGAGGTTTATCAATTATAAAATCTTTTACTAATAATTCAGTGTTATCCGTTGACTGGTCATTTCCAATCAGAATTTGCAAAGATTCAATCGGATAATTTAATTTTTCTATGGAACGAAGACAGTTTATAATATTGTCTTCTTCATTTCGAGCGGCAATCCAGATAGTAATTCTTGGGTAATTCATAATTTATATGATAGGCATACACCCTGTTTAAAAAGCGAAAAATGAGTTGTAATCCCGAATGCACATTAAAGTGCTTTAAACGTAAATCCTCGCTCCGAAAAGTGTTTTAAAACTCTCGGCAAAGCATGCATCATATTCTTACTGGCTTTTGTACTATCATGGAAAAGTACAATGGAACCCTGTTCGGTATGTTGCAATGTTTTCGATAAAACTCGCTCTTTGGACAGGCTTTGATCATAGTCACCCGTGAGAACATCCCACATCACAATTTCGTGCGATTTCAAAATTTCCTTTGCTTGGCTTCTTTTAATTCTGCCAAAAGGAGGACGGAATAGATTTGGGATTTGGGATTTAGGATTTGGGATTTGTTTAAAAATCTCATCCTCACACTTTCTAAAATTATCTAAATAAATTCCATCTTCTGTGTCCCAGCCTTTCAAGTGATTAAAAGTATGATTTCCGATGGTATGTTGTTGATTTACAATTTTTTGAAAAATATTTGGATATTTTTCGATATTTGCACCAATACAAAAAAAGGTAGCTTTGGCTTGATATTTATTTAATTCGTCTAAAACAAATTCGGTTATTTCGGGAATTGGGCCATCATCAAAAGTTAGAAATATTTCTTTTTCTTTCGTGGGGACTCTCCATATAAAATCTGGATACAAAGCCCGCATTAAAAAATTTGTTTTGTGAATAAACATATATTTTATGATAGTTTTCGTCCTTTCCAATGATAGCCTTTTCCTTGGGCAATAAAGCCAAAAAAAACGACATAAAAAGGATAAATAAATTGAATGGCTGGAATAAATTTTATTTTATTTTTATAGCCTAAATAACTGATTATCAAGGACAAATAAACAAACTCAGCAACTAATTTTAACAATAAATTAAATATATTTCCCGTAAAAAGACTCCATAAAAAAATTAAATTCACGGTAAAAATAAAGATTGCCAAAGCCGATATTTTCCAATCTTCGTAATGTTTCCACTTGCTCGCCCAGCGCTTTCTTTGCTGATAAAATTGAGTCATATTTAGGGATGAATTGGTATAAACGATGGAATCTTTATCCATGTTGAAAACCACTTTTGTCGGATAAAATTTAGCAATTTTGTGCATTAAAAACTCATCATCTCCCGAAGCTAAATGTTCATTTCCCGCAAATCCACCTACTTTTTCAAATATTTCACGGGTGTAAGCAATGTTTGCTCCATTGCACATATTTGGTTTTTTCAAAAACATGGCGCAGGCTCCAGAGCCAATTAAACTGGCAAATTCTATGATTTGAATCGAATTCCAAAACGATTTTTCATCGGTGAAAGTAACGGGAGAACTGATAAATTTTGCATCCGTTTCTTTAAATTTTAGTTCGATGGAAGCTAACCAATTCTCTGAAACGCTACAATCGCCATCGGTTGTAATTATTAATTCGCCAGCGGCAATTTCAATGCTTTTCTGAATGGCTCTTTTTTTCGGAGAATTGCCTTTTTCGTTCAAAATATTCAGCAATTTCAATTCGTATTTTGCAATTTCTTGAAAATTCAACACGATATTTTCCGTATTATCCGTCGAACCATCATTGGCAATAATAACTTCAAAATTACTAAATGGATAGTGCTGCTTATTTAAGTCGTTCAGAAGTTTAAGGATGTTAGCTGACTCATTTCTAACGGGTACAATTACGGTCAATTTTGTATCTTTTTGGCTAATAGTGGTGGCTTTTAAATGCTTCATTTTTTGCCAAGTAAATATTAATACGAGGTTAAATATTGAATACAATATGTTGATGATCAGGATGATATACATTTATAAAGATTTCAAATTGTTTTATCCCGCAAATATTCATAAAGGTCTAAGTGACGATTAAAAATAGTTTTTCAGAAAAATACTTGTTTTAGCATTTGTTTCGTCCTTATCTTGCGTTATGTCAGAAAAAAAGGAAAAAATAATCTTAGGAGTTGACCCAGGAACTCGATTTATGGGCTACGGTGTGATTTTAACACAGGGCGATAGCATGAAAGTTTTGCAATATGGCGTCATCAATTTGAGCAAATATACAACGCAAGGCATCAAATTAAAGAAAATATTTGATAGAATTATTGGAATTATCGAAGAATTCTTACCCGATGAAATGGCCATTGAAGCTCCTTTTTTTGGGGTAAACGTGCAGTCGATGTTGAAATTGGGAAGAGCTCAAGGGGTTGTGATGGCTGCCGCCTTATCAAGGGAAATTCCTATTGTTGAATACTCTCCCAAAACCGTAAAACAGTCGGTTACTGGCAATGGAAATGCTTCAAAAGAACAAGTTGCCCACATGCTTGACCAATTATTGAAGATGAAATTAGATGCCAAAATGTTTGATGCCACCGATGCTTTGGGCATTGCCGTTTGTCATCATTTTCACGGTACGAGTGTTATGGCAACCATGAAAGGCACAAAAAAAGGTTGGGGCGCTTTTGTGAATGAAAACCCTGAGAGGATAAAATGAATAGATAATTGACAATTAATAATTAACAGTTTTCAAAAGCAATTTGTGAAAAATAAAGTTCCTTTTCTATCTTGGAGAAACTTCCTAAAAAAATTATTTTTGGGAAAAGCTACTTTCGTTATCTTAGTTATCAATTGTTCATTATCAATTATCAATTGTACCGCTCAACTATCTAATAAACAAGGTATTAGTACGATTGGCATTCGTCCTTCGGGAACCTTATTTACTTTTGGACTACCACAAACATCAACCATTCCACAAGGTTTTCAACAAGGGGTTTTCAATTATTCTCCCTTCCCTTTTACGGTTTTTCCAATCAATGCTTCGACCAATAATCAAGGAACAACGCAATTTTCTGGATTAATTGGTTCGTTTGATTTGGGCTTAAATATTTCAAAATTATTGCAAAATGATCGGATTTTAAAGGGCGAAATTGGCCTTTATTACGCTTGTATTCCGCACAGTTATTCGGTCAAAAATGACTATCAATTTAATCTAAATAACAAAGAAGCAACCATTTGGCAAAATACAGTTAGCTATTCGGGGCTTTCGGCAAGTATCACTTATACGTCAAAATCACGAGGACGAAGACTTTGGGGTGAAGCCAGAAATTACGCTCAATTCGGACTAAGGACAATGAATTATTTAGACAAATCGGCTGAAAATCAGGAGGATTGGGTTTTTAATGGTCGTGGATTTAAGATTCAAAGTGAGGTGGTTAATCGAAAATCTATCCTTGCTTTTATCGAAATTGGGAAAACCTATTGGCGACGAGCGGATGATATGCGGTCGTTGGATATGGGTATCCGTGTAGGCATTCCAACGGGTTATTTTGTGTCAAATACCATTACGGGATTCAATAATAATCAACCAACTGGAGCCAGTAATTTTCAAGAAAATGGAGCGTATATCGGCTTTCAAATGTCTTATAATTTGCCAATAAAAAGATTGCAGAAGTCTTCTTTTACTGGACAAAAAGCGGATAAAATATATTGCGAAATGGAACGAAAAGTTATTATTAAACATACTTATCAAGTCAAAACGGATGAAATAACGCTTGAGCTTTTTGACCATGAAAACGAGGATGGCGATATTGTTTCCGTCTGTTTTAATGGACAATATATACTTGAAAAATACAAGCTACTGAATAAACCTAAACAATTGAAAATCAAACTATTACCTTACCATAAAAACATTTTAACGGTCTTTGCGAACAACACGGGTAAAGAAGGAGCAAATACCTCAGCGATTCGGTTTATGTTGAATGGAAAAATGGAAGAACTCATTTTATATGCCGATAAAAAGGAATCTGAAGGGGTTGAATTTGTTTTTTGAGGGTTCGAGTTAAATTTGGTATTATTGTAAGAAAAAATAATTAAAAACTAAATCCATAACATGAAATTATTCCCAATTTTGGCATTTATATTTTGCCTAATTTCTTCAAAATCCTCTTCACAAGTGCTGCCAACAACTCGTCAAATCCAGTGGCAACAAATGGAAACCACCATGTTTGCCCATTTTACCGTCAATACATTTACCGATAAAGAATGGGGAGACGGCACAGAATCGCCTTCTATTTTCAATCCCACTAATTTTGATGCGCATCAGTGGACGAAAGCCGCCAAAGACGCTGGGTTCAAAATGATTATTCTTACAGCCAAACATCACGATGGTTTTTGTTTATGGCCTTCAAAATACACCTATCATTCTGTAAAAAATAGTCCTTGGAAAAGTGGTAAAGGTGACGTTGTGAAAGATGTGTCCGATGCTTGTCGTGAAGCTGGACTAAAATTTGGCGTATATCTTTCACCGTGGGATAGACATGAACCTTCTTATGGAACAGACACTTACAACAATCATTATAAAAATCAGCTCAGAGAATTATTAAGCAATTATGGCGAAATCTCGGAAGTGTGGTTTGATGGAGCAAAGGGCGAAAATGCTAAAAATATGTCGTATGATTTTCAAGGATATTGGGATATTGTCCGCCAATTACAGCCCAATGCGGTTATGTTTTCGGATATTGGTCCAGATGTACGTTGGGTTGGAAATGAATCGGGTTTTGCGGGTGAAACTTGCTGGTCAACTATCACAACCACTGGAATGGCGATTGGCAATGCTGATTCAAAATACTTAAATACGGGTGATGCCAACGGAAAGTCGTGGATTACGCCCGAATGTGACGTATCTATCCGTAAAGGCTGGTTTTATCATGAATCTGAAAACAATACGGTGAAAACTCCTGCTCAATTGGTGGAATTATATTATAAGTCTGTTGGTAGAAATGGCGTATTTTTATTAAATATTCCTCCGAATAGAAATGGGCTTTTAGAAGAAACGGATGTTAACTCTATCAAAGAAATGCGGTCGATTTTGAACGAAACATTTGAAAAAAATCTTGCTAAAAATACAGCAGTTTCTTTGCTTACCGATAAGAAATTAGAGACGAGTATTCCGTTACACATTGGGCAAATTTGGGAATTAAATTTCAAACAAAATGTTCAATTTGACCGAATTTCATTACAAGAAAATATCAGTAAAGGGCAGATGATTGAGTCATTATCTATTCAATATTGGGATGGAGCGGGTTGGCAAAACCTTTGTAACGCTACCACGGTAGGCTATAAAAAATTATTGAAGACAAATCTGGTGGAAACCTCAAAAATTAGGATGAAAATTCACAAAGCCAAAGGAATAATAAATCTGGCAGAAATTGGTTTTTATAAAGCCTCAGCGAGGGAGTAGAATATTAGCCCACCGATGAGAAGGATTTAACTAATTTACACGGATTTTTATTTCCAATCTGTGTAAATTAGTTATGGAGAATGACATCACTTATAGAAACTGGAACTTTCCAAAAATTTAAAACCTTCGGAAAGTTGAGCCAAATTACTAAATTTTACCTCTAATAAGTTATTATTTCACATTCTATAATTTATGATAATTGCTCAAAAGCTTCATCAACGCTCTTCACAGGCAATTGGCAAGTTTTATGATAACAAACAAAAATCAAGGTTTCATCAAGTTTTGAGGTTCTATTTGCTAATAAAGGCAATTGACTTGCATTTTCAGTTCCACTCAAGATTTTATTAGGATAATACCGTGAGTCAATTTCTTTTCTAAATTGGAGAAAATCTTTTCCAACCAAAGCAATTTCTGCCGTTGGGAAAACCATTTGCGTAGCCAAACACGCCCAATTTGTTAGATAATCGACATTTTTAGTTAAAAGGTCTTTCATCTTGGCAAGCATTAATTTTGACAATTCCATAAAATCTTCTCTATCCAAAATTAATCCTAAAGTATAAAGATTCCGTGCCATCATCGAATTAGAGGCAGGAATTACATTATCAAAAATCTCCTTTTTACGCACAATTAAATTCTCTGCATTTTTATCGGTAAAGAAAAATAATTGGTCATCTTCATCCCAAAAATTTTGACAAACATAAAGCGATAATTTTTCGGCAAGATGTAACCAGTTTTCATCAAAAGTAGCTTGGTAAAGGTTCAAATATGCCTCAATTACCGTTGCATAATCTTCCAAAAAACCTTGAATTTTGGTTTCGCCATTTTTATAACTGTGCGATAATACCTTGCCTTTTAAGAAATTATCCTTGATAAAATGAGCATTTTGTAAGGCTAAATCTAAGAAATCCTGTTCGCCAAAAGCACGATAAGCATCCACTAATCCTTTGAGCATCAAACCATTCCAAGAACAAAGAATTTTATCATCCAAACCTGGGCGAATTCTTTCCGCTCGTTTTACTAACAATTTTTGAATATTATCATACTGACCCGAATTTAAAATAGCCTGATTTTTCCAAGGAATATTTACGCCGTGTTCCCAATTTCCCTGTTCAGTTACCTGATAAATTTTACAAAATTCTTCCGATTCATCACCCAAAATTTCATCAATTTCTGATTTTGTCCAAACGTAAAATTTACCTTCAACTCCCTCAGAATCAGCATCAAGAGCGGAATAAAATCCTCCTACAGGACTGGTCATTTCTCTTTTTAACCAGCCGATTGTTTCATAGACGGTTTCTTTATAAAGTTGCTCCCCAGTAAATGTGTATGCCTCCGAATACAAACTGACCAATTGTCCATTATCGTAAAGCATTTTCTCAAAATGTGGGCAGAACCATTCACCATCCACCGAATAACGAGCAAAACCTCCACCCAATTGGTCATAAATTCCGCCGATTGCCATTTTATTAAGCGTCAATTTCAAATGATTTATCGCTTTTTCATCCTGTTTTAAATGCGCATAACGCATCAAAAACTGCCAAATAGAAGGCATTGGAAATTTTGGACTTCTTTCAAAACCACCCCAATCTTCATCAAAAGTTTGGGCGAGTTTTTGATACATTTTGTCTAAATCATCTTGCGTAAATACCTGATTTTCAAAGATTAAACCGTACTTATCCGATTCTTTAAATAGCATATTTTCGGTAAACCCTTCCGCTGATTTTTGCAGTTCATCTTGATGATTTACAAATCCATTATTAACCGATTTTAGTAATTGCATCCAGTTTTCTTTCGGGAAATACGTCCCTCCATAAAAAGGTTTTCCATCGGGCATCAAGAAAACATTAAGAGGCCAACCCCCATGCACGCCCATCGCTTGAACAGCATCCATGTAAATAGCATCAATATCTGGACGTTCTTCTCGGTCAATTTTTATATTTACAAAATGTTGATTCATAACCTGAGCAACCTCCTCTTTTTCAAAACATTCGTGTTCCATCACATGGCACCAATGACAGGCAGAATAGCCAATACTAACCAGAATGGGCTTATTTTCGGTTTTTGCTTTTTCCAAAGCCTCCTCTCCCCACGCAAACCAATCAACAGGATTTTGGGCGTGTTGTAATAAATAAGGTGATGTTTCTTTTTGTAAACGATTCATTTGAAATTATGAATTATGAGTGATGAATTATGAAGGATACTATTGATACACAGCTCCGAAAATTAGAAATTTCCTGATGTTTTGATTTGGTTCTGTTAAAGGCAAGAAATTCCGTACCTTTGTATGCAAATTATAACAATTTTATGACTTTCAGCGAATTAAATCTTAACAGACAACTCTTAAACGCCCTCGAAGATTTAGGGCTTGATACCCCCACTGCCATTCAAGAAAAAGTATTTTCAACGGTAATGTCGGGGAAAGATGTCTGCGGAATTGCACAAACAGGTACGGGTAAAACTTTTGCTTATTTATTGCCTTGTTTACGCCAATTCCAGTTTTCAAAAATAAAAAACCCACAAATATTAATTATCGTTCCTACTCGTGAATTGGTCGTTCAGGTGCTTGAAGAAGTACAAAAATTGACTAAATACATGAGTGTAATTTCGGTTGGCGTTTACGGAGGTGTGAATCTTCGTCCACAGGCTGCGGAAGTTGCAGCGGGTGCCGATTTGATTGTTGGAACCCCGGGAAGAATCGTTGATTTGCTTTCTACGGGTATTTTAAAGCCTAAATCTATCAAGAAATTGGTGATTGATGAGTTTGATGAAATGCTCAATTTGGGCTTCCGTGCGCAATTGAAAAGCATTTTCGACCGTTTGCCCGAACGTCGTCAAAACCTTTTATTTTCAGCTACCTTGAATCAAGATGTTGAGGTATTAATTGAGGCGTATTTTAATGATTTGGAAAGAATTGAGGCAACGCCAGTTGGAACACCTTTAGAAAATATTTCTCAGTCATATTACGACGTTCTGAATTTTAATACGAAGGTAAATCTCTTGAAATTATTGTTCAACGAAAATGAAGAGATGAATAAAGTGTTAGTTTTTGTTTCGACAAAACACTTAGCCGACATGGTTTTTGAGCAATTGGAGAATGTATTTGGAGAATCTATCAAAGTAATTCACTCAAATAAAGCCCAGAATCACCGTTTTGCGGCCGTTGATGATTTTGAATCGGGAAAATGCAGAATTTTAGTCGCTACTGATGTGATTGCAAGAGGTCTGGATGTAGCGGAAGTTTCGCACGTTATCAATTTTGATGTACCTCCTATCTCAGAAAGTTACGTACATAGAATTGGTAGAACGGGTCGGGTTGGTAGAAAAGGGATTGCTATATCCTTCGTGATTGAGCGTGAAAAGGAGTTTTTAGTAGAAATTGAAAAATTGATGAATTATTCAATTCCAAAGGTTGAAATACCTGATAATTTAGAAATAAACACCCAAATGTTATTGGATGAATTACCGAAAGAATATACCAAAGCAATTGAAGTAAAAGCACCAAAACGAGAAGGAGCAGGAGAAGCATTTCACGAAAAATCAGAGAAAAATAGTAAAGTAAACGTGAGAAGAAGTCACTCGGCGGAAATGAAAATAAAGTATGGTCGCTCGTATAAAAAACCCGAATCTAAATAAAGTCATTTAATAATTATTGGATTAACGCTGGCTGGGTTTTGAACCC
>JBBAKY010000076.1:0-18114 GCA_040403295.1 Arcicella sp. | reverse complement strand
TATTTGCGTATTCCAGAGGACGATTATGTAGTGAAAGTTTCATTTGTGGGCTATAAACCTTTTCGGAAATTTATAAAATTAGATAAAAATTTTAACCTGCCAGTAGTACTTGAGGATGTAACTAAGCAATTAGAAGAAGTAATTGTGTCAAGTATTTCAACCCGAAGCAATATTCTTACGCCTTCATTAGGTGTTTCTTTGTTGAGTATAAAAGGGATTAAGAAAATACCAGCGATGATGGGCGAAGTGGATATTTTGAGAAGTCTGCAAACATTACCTGGCGTTTCATCGGTGGGTGAAGGAGCCAATGGCTTAAATATTAGAGGAGGAGCGGTTGACCAAAATTTGATTTTTATTGATGATACACCAATTTTCAATCCTACACATCTTTTTGGCTTGTTTTCTGTGTTCGCTTCGGACGCAATTCGTGAATTAGAACTGTATAAGGGAGGTATTCCAGCCCGTTTTGGTGGAAGAACAGCCTCCGTTTTAGATATAAAAATGATTGAACCAAGTCTCGAAAAATTTCGATTCGAGGGTGGTGTTGGACCAATTTCCAATCGCTTATTAATTGAAGTGCCACTGATTAAAAACAAATTATCGATTTTGGGAGCGGGTAGAGTTTCGTTTAATGATTTTTGGTTTAAGACTTTTGCGCCTGATAATCTAAAAAATACAAGGGCCAATTTTTACGATATAGCCAACAAGGTTTTTTATAAACCCAACGCTCAAAACACGATTTCACTATCCACGTATTTTAGTCAGGATTTTTATCGGGTAGATTCCTTATTTAGCCTTGAAAATGTTATTGCCAAACAAACGGATTTTAGATACGGACACACCAACGCTTCTCTGAAATGGAATCATTATTTCAATCCTAAAACCAGTTTGGAGGTTTTAGGGGCATATAGTAATTATAAAACGGTTACAGAATCGCCCGATTCAGTAAATCGGATTGATTTGAAGAATAGTATTGAATACAAAAACTTTAAAATAAATGTTGATCATACATTTAGAGAAAAGCATCGAGCAAATTTTGGGGTTAGTGCCGTTCAGTACAATTTGAGCCCCGGAGTATTAAATAAGGATGTTGTTTCAAAGATTTCTACGATTGAATTGGCGACGGAAAAATCTTTAGAAATGTCAATTCATGCCGATGATGAATTTAAAGTAAATGAAAAATTGACCGTTCAATATGGATTGCGATATACGCAATTTTTGAATTTAGGGCCATCCGAAATTAGGAAATATCAAGCCGATGAGCCAAGATCATCCATCACTTTAATTTCCTCCGAAAAAAAAGAGGGAGTTATCAAATCTTACGGAGGATTTGAGCCAAGAATTACAGCGGTTTACGTATTCGACCCCGTGACTTCGATGAAGTTTGGCTATAATAGAATGCAACAATTTTTGAATTTAATCACCAATAATACCACACCACTGCCCACTTCTCGTTGGAAAATTTCCGATGAAAATATTTTGCCACAAATAAGCGATTTCGTTTCATTAGGATATTTCAAAACGTGGAATGATAACGTTTGGGAAGCATCTTTAGAAACTTATTTCAGAGATACCAAAAACACGATTGATTACATTTCTGGCGCTAATTTACAGTTGAATCCCACGATTGAGACGCAACTTTTGCAAGGACGTGGGCGTTCTTATGGAGCAGAGTTTATGATATCGAAAAAGAAGGGAGAGTTGACGGGCTGGGTTAGTTATACTTTTGCTCGGTCGTTTCAATTAACGAATGGAATTTATCAAGAACAAAGAATTAATAGCGGAAATTGGTATGCTTCAAACTACGACAAACCGCATTCGGTCAATATTGTTTTGAACGCAACGCCCGACAAGCACAATAGTTTTTCGTTCATTTTTGCCTACAATACGGGCCGTCCTTTTTCGTCACCCACGGGTACATACACGCTTGATGGACAACAATTGCCACTTTATACGGCCAGAAATAATGACCGTATTCCCGACTATCATCGTCTTGATTTTTCGTGGACAATTACGAATCCAAGTATGAAGGAAAAACGCTGGGAGGGAAGTTGGATTTTTACGGTTTATAATATTTATGGTCGTTCAAATCCATATTCTGTATTTTTTACAAATGGAAAAAGTGGTACAAGGGTTTATCAACTAAGTGTTTTTGCTTCGCCATTGGTTTCATTAGCCTATAATTTTAAATTCAGATGAAAAATATAAAACATTTAATCATATATCTTACCATGATGACATTTGGCATGTTGTCGTGCGTAACTGAAATAACTGATTTTGAGCAAATTGATAATAATAGTTTTCTCACGGTTGAGGCAAATCTATCTAATCAGGAAGGGGCTCAAAGGGTTATCGTTTCTTATTCATCGCCGAGTATTAGCGTAAATGTTGAAAATAAACCCGTCGTTAAGGCTTTGATTTTTATCACTGATGATAAAGGTGGACGAGTAAATCTGACCGAAATTGTGGATGGAATCTATGAAACGACTGCCAATTATAAAGGAATTGTGGGTAATAGCTATACTTTGCACATCAATTTGCCCAATGGGAAGAAGTACGAATCTACGCCCGAAAAGATGATTTCCGTTCCTGCCATTGATAAAGTCAACTATAATTTTGTGGTAAAAACGAATTATTCCTTGAAAGATGCCAGAAGCGTAGGATTTGATGTAAC
This sequence comes from Arcicella sp., assembly GCA_040403295.1. GTDB lineage: Bacteria > Bacteroidota > Bacteroidia > Cytophagales > Spirosomataceae > Arcicella. Next base: position 15,440 of record JBBAKY010000076.1, on the reverse strand, counting down.
CCTAGATTTCAAAGATTCGCCAGAGCCCAATCAATATTATGAATGGAAATGGACGCATTATGAAAGAACCGTTTATTGTGCCAAATGCAGTTTGGGCTACGATTACAGTTTAAGTAAATGTAGCACTACCCCTAATTATCCCTACGGACAAAATTCGCCCGAAATAATCAATTATAAATGTGGTGAGCAATGTTTTGATGTGTCGTTTAATCCAACTTATAATATTCTATCGGATAATCTTTTGAATGGCCAACAAATTTCAAATTATCCAATTGCCAGAGTGCCTTACGATGGTAGAACAATGTACTATTTGAAAATTGAACAAAGAGCTATTTCACAAAAAATGTATCGTTATTTAAGGAGTATAAAAGACGTTACACAAGGCTCTGGGACACTATTTGACGTACCCGCCGAAACACAACTGAGCCCCAATATGTTTTCGGTAGATAATCCAAATGAAAAAATATTAGGTGCTTTTGAAGTCTTTGGGTCGGAAGAAAAACTAATTTATATTGATAGGCTCGTAGGTTCGGATCGGTATTCTCCCGTAACTACCCCTGATTTTGGCAGAGAATTACCTCCACCGCCTGGATCGATTAATGGACCAAGAGCTAATTGTGTAGAAGGAAAATATCGCTCGACCAAAGAACCCAAAAATTGGAAAGATTAGATTTATTAAAAATAATGAACAAAAAACTAACCACATATTTTAACTTAGGGTGTCTTATCATCATTCCATTACTTTCGGCTTGCAACAGAGAAAAAACCCTTTTCCAAAAAATTAGCCCCGAAGAATCAGGAATTACTTTCACTAATCAAGTTACCGAATCCGAAAAAGAAAATATTCTCAACTATGAATATTTCTATAACGGCGGTGGTGTAGCTTCGGGAGATTTTAATAATGATGGACTCGTTGATTTGTATTTTACTGGAAATCAAGTAGATAACAAGTTGTACCTTAATATAGGGGCGCTCAAATTTAAAGATATTACCGAAAAATCAGGTACATCTGGACGGAAAAATGGATGGAAAACGGGCGTAAGTGTGATAGACATCAATGCCGATGGCTGGTTGGATATTTACGTCTGTTATTCGGGTTTGCGGGATTCTACTTTAAGGAAAAACCAATTATTTATCAATAATCATAACCTCACATTCTCCGAAAAAGCATCCGAATACGGTCTTGACGATTCGGGCTATTCTACCCAAGCTGCTTTTTTAGATTACGATTTAGATGGCGATTTAGACTGTTTTTTGGTCAATCATAATTTGGCGGGTTATCAGCGAAAAGAAGCTTCGGTGATGCGAAATGCGTATGATTATAATGCAGGAGATAAGCTGTTTAGAAATGACGGAAATAAACGATTTACGGATATTTCCAAAGAAGCGGGTATCAAATGTAATCCGCTTGGCTTTGGTTTGGGTGTAATGGTTTCGGATATCAATAAAGATGGTTATCCAGATATTTATGTAACCAACGACTACGTAGAAGATGATTATTTGTACATAAATCAGCAAGGAAAATCGTTCAAAGATGAGCTTCGTGAAAGAATCTCGCATACTTCATATTCCTCGATGGGCGTGGATATTGCCGATATCAATAATGATGGATTGAGCGATATTTTTACGTTGGATATGCTTCCTGAGAGTAATTCAAGACAGAAATTGTTGCTTTGGGCGGATAATTGGAATACTTATCAAGCGCAATTACAGAATGGTTTTTGGCACGCCAATATGCGAAATATGTTGCAGATGAACCAAGGAAATGGGGGATTTTTGGAAATTGGGCAATTGGCAGGTGTATCAAATACGGATTGGAGTTGGGGAACGCTTTTGGCAGATTTCGACATGGACGGCTACAAAGATATTTTTGTCAGCAATGGCATTGGACGGGATTATACCAATGCCGACTTTATCAAATATTTTAACGACGAAGAATCGACTGGTTCGCAAAAGCCACTCTTAGAACAGGTTAAATTGATGCCTACGAGCCAAACCAAGAATTATATTTTTAAGAATAACCAAAACTCAAATAACCCAACGCCTCAATTCACGAATGAGCAGAAAAGTTGGGGTTTTGACGAATCAACCGTGGCGAGTGGGTGCGTATATGTGGACTTGGATAATGACGGAGATTTAGAAATCGTTACCAATAATTTGAATGAGCCTTCTCGCATTTATCAGAATACGCAACAAGAAAATAATCCCAAGAAATACCTTAAAGTTAAACTCAAAGGGGCGCTTCAAAATCCATTTGGAATTGGAGCAACTATTACGGTCAAGGCTAATAAAAATGTCCAAATGCAAGAAGTTTCGCCGACGCATGGCTTTCAGTCGAGTAGTATAGCAGATTTACTTTTTGCCTTATCTGAGGATACTAAAGCGTGTGAAATTACAATTCGATGGGTTGATGGAAAAACGCAGATTTTAGATAAAATAGGTGTAAATCAAACAATTACGATTGATTATTTGAAGGCTACGAATAAGATTATCAAACCCATTCCTATTGTTAATTCATTATTGACAGCTACTGAATCCATCGATTATCAACACACTATTTCTCCAACTAATAATTTTGACCGTCAGATAATGTTGCCAACGCAATATTCTTATTCAGGCCCTAAAATGGCGGTGGGTGATATAAATTTGGATGGAATTGATGATATTTTTATCTGTGGAAATAGAGAAACAAAGGGTGGATTTTTTAGTGATATAGATGCTCTAAAATTTAAAATTTTGGGAATTCAGCCACATAACAATCAAGATGCCGTTATCCAAGATTTCAACGGAGATAAATTTCCCGATTTATATATTGCCAATGGAAATTACGCCAATGCCCAATTCATAGAACAAAATGATGAATTGTGGCTGAATGATGGCAAAGGTAATTTCAAACAAGCTGATTTACCCGAAGACCAAATTAATAGTTTATGTGTGAAAACGCTCGATTTTGACCGTGATGGAGACGTGGATTTATTTGTAGGTGGACATATAAAGCCCAATAATTTTCCATTTTCAGAAGAAAGTTTTCTCTATCAAAACGATGGAAAAGCACATTTTTCAAAAATACCTTTGGGTGATTTGGGTTTAGTAACTGATGCAACCACCATGGATGTGGATGGTGATAAATATCCAGAAATTATCGTAGTAGGTGAATGGATGGAACCCATAATTCTAAAAAATAATAAAGGTAAAATATCAAAATCAGTTACTCAGCCACTCACAACTTTAAAAGGTTGGTACAATACTCTTGAAAAGGCTGATTTGGATAATGATGGAGATGAAGATTTAATTTTGGGAAATCTTGGTACAAATACCCAAATAAAGGCATCAGAAGCGGAACCCGCTTCGTTAATTTATAATGATTTCGACCAAAACGGCACGACGGATTTCTTCATGAATTACTATATTCAAGGCAAATCCTATCCTTGTTATTCAAGGGATGAAGTGGCGGAACAAATGCCTATTTTGAAAAAGAAATTTCCAAATTATAGTACATTTTCTGAAGCAACGATAGAAGATGTTTTTGAGGCAAATGTCTTAGAAAAAGCGAATAAAAAGGAAATTACGAATTTGAAAACCTTAATTTTGGAGAATAAAAAAGGAGAATTTATTCCTCACGAATTGCCAATACAAGCTCAAAATGCGCCTGTTTACGCAATTCTGGCGGAAGATTTTAACCATGATGGCAAAAAAGATTTACTGCTGATGGGCAATAATAGCAAGTTCAGATTAAGAATTGGAAAAGTTGATGCCAATACGGGACTGATGCTTTTGAACAAAGGCAATTTTAACTTTGAAAGTCTTTCGCCTCAGCAATCAGGCGTGTATGTACGGGGTGATGTGCGTTCGGTGAAACGAGTAGGAAATAAAATTCTGGTGGGTGTTTGTGAAGGGAAAGTACAGGAATATGAATCAAACAACAACCGCTGACAGGGTGAGAAGCCGCTGTCAGGGTTGAATTTCAAGATAAAAAATAACCATTTTTATAAATAAAATTCCAAATTTAGATTTATTAAAACATTGATAATAAGCGATTTATCTATGTTTCCTAATGTTATCTATATGGTTGCAATCAAATGAAAAAATTAACCTTTTTGCTTATCGGATTCATTACTTTTTCCTGTAATCAAAAACCAACTGATACCCTTTTTGAAGAATTACCCGCCTCAGTAACTGGCGTGGATTTTGTCAATAAAAGTCTCGAAAAAGACAATTTTAACATTTTCAAATACCGTAATTTTTATAACGGTGGTGGCGTGGCGATTGGTGATGTCAATAATGATGGTTTTGCCGATATCTTCTTGACTTCTAACTTCGAGCAGAATAAACTATATCTTAATAAAGGCAATAAAAATGGCGAATCTATGCAATTTGAGGATGTTACAAGCCAAGCAGGAATCGTTAATAAAAAATTCTGGAGTACGGGCGTAACCTTCGCTGATGTGAATGGAGACGGTTTTTTGGATATTTATGTTTGTAATTCTGGGAGTAGAGACGAACGTGGGAACCAATTATACATCAATAATGGCGTAAAAAATGGTAAGGTAACATTCACCGAAAAAGCGAAAGAGTACGGCTTGGAAGACGGTGGATTTTCAACGCACGCTGCCTTTTTTGACTACGACCGTGATGGCGATTTGGATATGTATTCGCTCAATAACAGTTTTACACCAATGGATAGATTGGGATATGCTAATTTGAGAAACGAACGGGATAAATTGGGTGGAGATAAATTATTCAGAAATGATAACGGCCATTTTACGGATGTGTCTGAAAAAGCAGGTATTTATGGAAGTTTAATCGGCTTTGGTTTGGGCATTACCATTGGCGATGTCAACAATGATAATTGGTTGGATATTTATATTTCAAATGACTTTTACGAACGAGATTATCTGTACATTAACCAAAAGGATGGTACTTTCAAAGAGGATTTAGTGAATGAAATGCAACATATCAGCTTGTCGTCGATGGGTGCTGATATTGCGGACATAAACAACGATGGAAATCTTGATATTTTCGTAACAGATATGCTGCCCGAAGGCGATGAAAGACTGAAAAAAACGACCACTTTTGATGGTTATGACCTTAATGAATTTAAGGTAAAGCAAGGTTATCATTATCAATCGGCTCGTAATATGTTGCATATTAATAATGGCGATAATACTTTTTCGGAATGTGGACAAATGGCGGGTGTTCACGCAACGGATTGGTCGTGGGGAGCCTTGATGTTCGACATGGATAATGACGGGCAAAAAGACCTTTTTGTGGCAAATGGTATTAATAAAGACCTCACCGACCAAGACTACGTAGCATTTTTAGGAGATGCCCGAAATATGCAACAAGCCCTTGAAAATAAGTCGTTTAACTCCCGTGAATTTATTGACAAAACACCTTCAACGCCCATTCCGAATTATGCTTTTCGGAATAAAGGGGCTTTAAAATTTGAAAATGTGAGTCAAAGTTTTGGTTTGGATAAAGCGGGTTTTTCCAACGGTTCTTCCTACGGTGATTTGGATAATGATGGCGATTTGGATTTGGTCGTGAACAACAATAATGCGCCCGTTTCCATTTATCGAAATAAAGAAAATGAAACCTTGAAAAATCATTATCTCCGAGTGAAATTGAAGGGAACGGCCAAGAATTTAGATGGAATTGGTTCAACCGTAAAAGTGTATCAAAAAGGAAATTTTCAGACTTTACAACAAATGCCAAATCGGGGATTTCAATCTTCGGTCGATTTAACGATGAATTTTGGTTTAGGTCAAAATGCTGCGATAGATTCTTTGGTAATCGTTTGGAATGACGATAAAAAGCAAGTCATTAAATCGCCCAAAGCTGACCAATTATTAGTGTTAAATTATCAAAAAGCCGACCAAATTTTTAAGTTTATTCCTCCAATTATCTCAACGCAATTTACGGACATTACTGCTCAAACGCTTGATTTCAAGCACATTGAAAATGATTTTGTGGATTATAATCGTGATATTTTATTGCGACAAAAATACTCCACCGAAGGCCCAGCCTTGGCAATTGGCGATGTCAATGGCGATGGTTTAGACGATGCTTATATTGGCGGTTCTCAAGAACATCCCAAATTTTTATACATTCAACAAAAGAATGGAAAAATGCTTCCTGCCAAAACGGAAGCCTTTAATCGGGATAATTATTTAGAAATCGTTGATGCCATTTTCTTTGATGCCGATAATGACAAAGACCTTGACTTATACGTAGTTACGGGTAGCAACGAGTACGAGCCAGATGCTCTACAACTCCGTGACCGTCTGTATATGAATGATGGCAAAGGGAATTTTACTGAAAATCAAAATCTTCCTGCTATCCTTGCCAGTGGTTCATGCGTAAAAGCGGGAGACTATGACCATGATGGCGACCTCGATTTATTTGTGGGTTCAAGATTAATTCCCTCACAATATGGAAGAAATCCTACCTCTACGCTTTTGCAAAATGATGGTAAAGGGAATTTTAAAGATGTGAGTAAAACGATTTTGGGAGATGCTCAAAATTTAGGAATGATTACGGATGTTGCTTGGTTGGATACCGACGGAGATAAATTTCCAGAATTAATTTTAGTGGGCGATTGGATGCCCGTAACGATTTTGAAAAATACAAAAGGAAGTTTCAATATTGCTAACAAAACAGAGATGCCAGTTTCCAATGGTTGGTGGAATTGTATTCAGGCCGTAGATGTGGACGAAGATGGCGATATGGATTTTGTGTTGGGAAATCTTGGCTTGAATAATAACTTCAAAGCCTCTGAAAATGAACCAGTTGAGTTATACGTCAATGATTTTGACCGTAACGGAACCATCGAGCAAATTATTACTTGTTTTCGTCAAGGAAAAAGTTGTCCTGCTATCTTGAAAGGTGATTTGCAGAAACAAGTTCCAACCATAAAACAGAAATTTTTGAAGTTTTCGGACTACGCAAAGGCCTCCATCAATGATTTATTCACGGATGCACAAATGGAAGGCAAAACGCTTCAAATGGTCAATAATACCCAATCTTCGTTTTTGATAAATGAAGGTAATGGAAAATTTACGCTCAAAGTCCTACCGCAAGAAGCTCAAGTCTCGCCCATTAATAGCATTCAGACGATAGACTATAACAAAGACGGACATCAAGATATCCTTTTAGTCGGAAATTTCTACGATAATATTCCAGAAATTGGTAGATACGATGCCAATTACGGAATCATTTTGGCAGGAAAAGGCAAAGGGAATTATACCGTTCAAACTTCAAAACAAACAGGTTTTTTTACAAAAGGGCAAGTCCGTAAAATGCTTATTATCAATGGTTTAGGCGGTAAAAAAGAAATTGTTTTAGTAAAAAATAATGAGAAGGCCCAGGTGTTTGGGGTGAAGTAATTGAAATAAACTTTAGAAAAATGCGAAAGCAAATAAAATATATCCTAATCACGCTCATAATTCCAACGCTATTTTCCTGCCAAAAAGCAACGGAAGATATAAAGCTGTTTGAAAAAATACCCAGTTCTGAAACGAATATCACTTTTAGCAATAATTTAACTGATACAAAAGACTTCGGAATTTTGGATTATCTCTATTTTTATAATGGCGCAGGCGTAGCTTCTGGCGATATAAATAATGATGGTTTGGTAGATTTATTCTTTGTATCCAACCAAGGAGAAAATAAATTATACCTCAATAAAGGCGATTTACGATTTGAAGATATTAGTCAAAAAGCGAGCATCAAAGGAAATGCCGATTGGAAAACGGGCGTAACGATGGCGGATGTCAACGGTGATGGATTTTTAGATATTTACGTTTGTGCCGTTGGAAAATACAAAGGACTCAAAGGAAAGAATGAGTTGTATATTAATAATGGAGACGGTTCGTTGCCACGATTTTCAGAACAAGCGCAAGAATATGGTTTAGATTTCGCTGGTTTTTCAACCCAAGCCGCTTTTTTCGACTACGATAAAGACGGTGACCTCGACTGTTTTCTCCTAAATCATGCAGTACATACCTCACGTTCGCACGGAAATGTAAGTACACGAACCGAGAAAGATGCAGAAGCAGGCGATTATTTATTTGAAAATGTCGATGGGAAATTCCAAGATGTGACTGAAAAATCAGGCATATTTCAGGCAACAATGGGTTATGGTTTAGGCGTTGCCATTGCGGATGTGAATAATGACGGATGGGAAGATATTTATGTGAGTAATGATTTTCACGAAGATGATTATTTGTATATTAATCAGAAAAGTGTAGATGGTTCTTCTCGACGATTTGCTGAAGAAGGTAGAATTCGCATGAAACATACCAGTCGGTTTTCAATGGGGTCGGATATTGCGGATATTAACAATGATGGCTTTTTAGACGTGATGACGCTGGATATGTATCCCGAAGACGAAACGGTTGAAAAAAGCTCGGCGGGTGAAGATCCATTGGATATTTTTCTCCACAAATTAGAGTTTGGGTATTTTTATCAATATAGTCGCAATTGCTTACAATTGAATCAGGGTGGGCGGAATTTTATCGATATTGCGGCGTTGGCGGGTGTCGTTTCTACCGATTGGAGTTGGAGCGTTTTGATGAATGATTTTGATGGTGATGGACTGAAAGATATTTTTGTTGCCAACGGAATTGTGCGTCGCCCGAACGACCTCAACTATATCAAATACACTATTGGCGATAATGTTCAGAATGGTTTTGACCAAAAGGCTTTGGCATTAATGCCCGAAGGAAAGGTTCATAATTACATTTTCAAGGGAAATACTTCGCTACAATTTGAAGATAAATCTATGTCTTGGGGATTTGAGGAGGCAAATATTTCCAACGGAGCCACGTATGCGGATTTGGATAATGACGGAGATTTAGAAATTATTACTAATAATATCAACGAAGAAGCGACGATTTACAAAAACCAAAATATTGAAAAATTACAAAATACTTTCAGTAAAATTAATTTGAAAGGGGAGAGTAAAAACACGTTTGGCGTAGGGGCGAAAGTGATTATCAAAGCCAATAGCATGGAACAAACCCAGCAAAATATGCCAACTCGTGGATTTATGTCGGCAGTTGCGCCAATTTTGACTTTTGGCTTAGGAAAAAATACTACATTGATTGATACCGTCAAAGTAATTTGGGAAAGCGGTAAAGTGCAAATTTTGACGAAAGTAAAACCGAATACAACTTTGACCTTGTATGAGAAAGATGCTCAATTGCCAATCTCAAAATCCGATAAATTACCAATATTTACTTTTGAAGAAATTTCCAACAAATTAAACATCAATTTCACCCACAAAGAAAACCAATATTTCGACTTTACTCGTGAGTCGTTGATGCCGTTTAAGGTTTCGACGGAAGGCCCAAAAATGGCAATTGGCGATGTAAATGGCGATGGAAAAGATGATTTGTATTTGTGCGGAGCGAGAAATCAGGCGGGAGAATTGTATTTGCAAAATACTTCGGGTTTTTCTCCTTCAAAACAAGTAGGTTTTCAAGAAGACATCATTTTTGAAGATGTGGACGCTGTTTTCCTGGATATTGATAATGACAAAGACCTTGATTTATACGTGGTTTCGGGTGGAAATGAGTTCTCGGGAAATAGTGTCGAGCAATTCGACCGTGTGTATCGCAATGATGGGAAAGGGAATTTTACGAGAGATAAAAATGCTCTTCCGCCCATGTTTACGAATAAATCTTGCGTAAAACCTTTTGACTTTGACAAAGATGGAGATTTAGACCTTTTTGTGGGTGGGCGAGTAGTACCTTTCAATTACGGAAAAACGCCAAAATCATATTTATTGGTGAATAATGGCAAGGGGATTTTTGTGGATAAAACCAAAGCATTAGCACCCGAAATAGAAACCTCAGGCATGGTTACCAATGCTATTTGGGCAGATACCGATAACGACGGAGACACAGATTTAACCGTGATTGGCGATTGGATGCCAATTCAAACCTACCAAAATACAAAGGGAAAATTCAAAATAGTAGATAATGGATTAACTGAAAATACGGGTTTTTGGCAAGGAATTGTTGCCAACGATTTTGATCGAGACGGCGACATTGATTTTGTCGTTGGAAACTTAGGAACGAATACCAAATTCAGGAAAAACCTAACAGGAAATATTTTGAAAATGTACGTAAAAGACATTGATAAAAATGAAAGTGTAGAACAAATTTTGGTGTATAATCGGGGAGAGAAATGGTATCCAGTCGCAACAAAGGACGAAATGGGCAAGCAAATTCCGAGTATTATCAATAAACATTTTACCGATTATTCGCAATATGCAGGAAAAGAAATCAGCGATTTGCTAACTTCTGATGAATTGGACGGAACTGAAGAAAAACAAATAAATACCTTTGAATCAGTTTATATAGAAAACATAGGAGGCAATAAATTTAAGTTGAAACCATTGCCAATGTTAGCCCAAACTTCTAAAGTAATGGCCTTATTATTAGATGATTACGACGGAGATGGTATCAAAGATATAATTGTTGGCGGTAATTTTTACGGCTCAAATATGTACCAAGCACGTTACGATGGCAGTTATGGTTTAATTCTAAAAAGTGACGAGAAAGGTAACTTTAAATCTGTTATTCCAAGCCAAAGTGGTTTACTATTGAATGACGAAATACGTGATATGCAGATAATTAAGGTAAATAAATTGCCCTGTTATTTAATTGCTCGAAATAATAATACTTTACAAGTTTTTACCAAAAAGTAACGCAGATTTTGTCAGGGATGCCCAATCTGTCCGTAATACCAAAATATAGACTTGGCATCCCCGACAAAGTCTGTGCTACTAATCACAATGAAAAACAAAAAACTTATTCTTTGGTCGCTGACGGTTGCGTTAAGTGGCTTTTTATTCGGTTTAGATACCGCTGTAATTTCTGGAGCAGAGCAAAAAATCCAAGCGCTATGGTCATTGAGCAATACGTTGCACGGTTTTGCTATTGCGATTGCTTTGTACGGAACCGTATTTGGCGCAGCTTTTGGCGGTTGGTTTGCCGATAAATTAGGAAGAAAAAGAGCGTTATTTTGGTTGGGAGCGTTATTTTTCGTTTCAGCTGTGGGTTCAGCCGTTGCCCAAGACGTTTATACTTTTATGGTTTTTCGTTTTATTGGCGGTTTGTGCATTGGAGCGTCTTCGGTGGTTTCACCTTTGTACATTTCAGAAATTGCTCCCGCCAAAAAACGGGGTTTTCTCGTTGCTTTATTCCAATTTAATATCGTTTTTGGAATTATGATTGCCTACGTTTCAAACTACTTTTTCCAAGCGTTAGGTGGTGAAAGCGATTGGCGTTGGATGTTGGGAATCGTCGGAATTCCATCTTTGATTTTTACGGGATTGACCTTATTAATTTCCGAAAGTCCACGTTGGTTAATTCTTCAAAAAAATGACATTGAAACTGCCAAAGCGGTTTTAAATGAAATTGACCCAGAAACTGCCGATTCTACTTTGGCTTCAATTCTTCAGTCACAGCAAAATAATATTAAGTTAGGGAATGTAACTTTCTTCTCAAAAAAATACGCTTTCCCGATTTTACTCGCATTTTTGATGGCATTTTTTAATCAAGTTTCAGGAATTAATGCCATTATTTATTATGCTCCGAGGGTTTTTGAAATGTCAGGTTTGGGAAAAGCTACGGCTTTACTTTCATCGGTCGGAATTGGACTTATTAATTTGATTTTCACCATGTTAGGCGTTTCTTTGATTGACAAATTTGGTCGTAAAACATTGATGTATATTGGCTCAATTGGCTATATTATTTCATTGACTTTAATTGCCAGAGCATTTTATGTACAACAATTTGACGGAATGACATTCTTTTTGTTTGCCTTCATTGCGGCTCATGCCATCGGACAAGGTGCGGTGATTTGGGTATTCATTTCAGAGATTTTTCCAAACGAAGTACGTGCCTCGGGGCAGGCTTTCGGAAGTTTAACACACTGGGTTTTTGCGGCCATTATTACCAATATTTTCCCCTATTTTGCTGGCCAATTTGGTGGAACACCCATTTTTATGTTCTTCACCGTAATGATGGTTTGCCAATTATTGTACGTTTGGTTCTTGATGCCAGAAACAAAAGGTGTGGCTTTAGAAGAAATGGATTTATCAATTAATAATTAACAGTTGATAATTGACAATTAAAATATCAGGTAAACAAAAATGCCGATTTGGAACTATTAATTCCAAATCGGCATTTTTTATCGTTCATCGCCCATCATTCAAACATCAAATACAAGGTAACTGTATGACTATTAAGTCGTTGTATATCTCTTGCGTAAGGATTATTATTGGTTGGTGTAATAAACATATTGGTTATGCCATGTGAAAAACGAAGTTCAGGTGTGAATTTGAAATACTTGAAAAATTGTTCAAATCCAATACCATATTCCAGCGATAAATCGCCCGTTTTGGTATCTAATCTTCTTGTTGAAGCTGCATTTTTTCTAACATTTGCTTCAATTCCAATCTTGAAACCCGCATCCACAAACATCCTCGAATTGCCTCTCCTTTGCGATTTATATTTCAATAAAAGCGGAATTTCCAACCACGTGGATTCACGGAGTTCAGCGGGAAAATCAGGAGAATTATTAAAGCGATAATCAACCTCACGTCCGTACAAGGCAATATTCATCCCCGTCTTAAAATCAAGCCTATCGGATAATTTGAAATTTACCAAACCGCCCACTTGAAAAGCAAAATTCCCTGACGAAACAATGGTTACGGCTGAATCGGTAGCACTTCCCGAACCAAAATTCTTACTATGATAAACATTAAATCTTGATGAGCCAAAACCAAAAAGGAAGCCAAAATGGACCGTTTTATCATCGTAAAATTCATCATAGATTCGTTTATACTCATATTTTTGAGCGGATGAACGATGAGATAATCCAGCCATTAAAATACAGGTAAAAACCACAAAAAGAATTACTTTCTGCCTATATAAATGGTACTGATGCCAAATGTGAGTGGTAAACATTGAGTGTTGTTAAAGCCTGCACGGTGAAATACCTTCATAAATTCGTCTCCTTCTGGAAATGCTTGTACCGAGTCATACAAGTAAGTATAGGCGGAAGTGTCCTTCGAGACAATTTTGCCAACGGTAGGCAGAATATTTTTGAAATAAAAATTATACAATTGTTTCATTGGAAACTTCTGAGGTTTTGAAAATTCCAAAACGATACAAGTTCCTCCTGATTTCATCACACGGCACATATCAGTCAATCCTTTTTCGAGGTTTTCAAAGTTCCGTACTCCAAAGCTAACGATAACGGCATCAAAAGTATTGTCTTCAAATTGCAATTTTTCCGAATCACCGCTTTGTAAAGTTATGACAGATTCCATGCGAAGTTTCTTGATTTTTTCACGACCAAAACTCAACATTCCTTCCGAAATATCCACGCCCACGATTTTATCTGGTTTCAACGCCAAAGCCTCAATCGCAAAATCGCCCGTACCCGTAGCAATATCCAAAATGGTTTTTGGTTGTGCTTTCTTTAATAATTTGATGGCTTTTTTTCGCCACAAAATATCAATTCCTCCACTCAATAAATGATTCAAAAAATCATATTTGGGTGAAACATTATCAAACATTTGAGCCACTTGCTCTTTCTTAGAAGCATCTTGCTCTTTATATGGAACGACAGTCATGTGTAATACGAACAGCTTTGTCCGTTTTTATTAATTCAATATATCAAAATTACAATACACTGCTTAGATAACCCCTCATTTAAAAAGATTGTTTCTCGAAAACCCCGTTTTGTAACATTAATCGTAAATTGGAAAACAATCATCACCCTCAAAACAATCAAATTATTTATGTACAACATGGGACTTTACATTTTAGCGTTCTTCTTTACCGTAGGCGGTATTTACCACTTCGTTAAACCCAAATTTTACCTTTATGTGATGCCTCCTTACATCCCAAATCATAAATTTATGGTATTATTGAGTGGTATAACTGAAGTTATTTGTGGCGTAGGTCTTTTATTCACCGCCACTCGTTCTCTATCGGCTTGGGGCATTATTGCGATGTTGATTATCTTTTTACGGTACATATTTTTATGCTCATTTCCGATAAATTCTTTAAAATATTAAAAGCATTTTTGTAGACGAGAATTATCTTGCAGTTTTTGTTTCTTAATTGGGCATATTTGTATGTGTAAGAAAATTTTATTCGTAATTATTTGATTATCAATGGATTGAATCAATTATTATTTTTTTGAATTTACATTCGTCAAAAATTCCAGCTGAATTAATAAAATAAGTGTCTACAGGACATTTTCATAAGGAGGTTTAACCTGTTAAAAGCACGGCATTGCGTATTCTCTATCGAAGTTACACTCCTCTCCGACGACCCTGAGATTATTGGTTATATTTTTCTTCTGAGTAAATTAACGGCTACATTGAATACCGAAGCAATGGCTCTACCTCCGTTGGTTTTATAATATTTAAGGTAATCTTCTCCTAAATTAAGATCCTTGACGTTATTGTCCGACTCAACACTCCAATGATTACGAACGGCTTTGTAAAGTTTGTTTCCAGCTATTTTATTAGTGAGGGTTCTATTACTCACAAAATAGACGATTTCTTGGCTAATTTTACAGCCTTTTGTTCGTTCTCTTTTGCGATAAATTTCCAAAAGTGTCTCAATACCAAAGTTTTGTCATCTTTTATCTAATGTTGCTACTTCCAGAGGATAAAGTCCTGCTATTCGATGTTCTATCCTGCCATGAGCTTTTTCTACGTCTTGAAAATTATACTTGAAAGGCATATTCTGAACCATATTTTGACATTATTCAAATAACTCTTTTTGATTTTTTTAATCTGAGCTAAATAAATTTCCCCCTTATTTTCAAGTTCTTCCAGTAAAGTAGGACACGTATTTAAAGTATCAAGACCGTAAGTACCAATCAACGTATGTTGACTTTGGCAATATTGCTGAACAATCGTCTTTTCAGATTCTTTTTTACCTGAATAGAATCCAATGATTTGGCTCTCTAAATCTTCATGACTAACCATTTTTACTACATTCTCACCTCGCTTATCTCCTGATACCCCATCTATGGTTTCCCTCAACTTTTCCCCATCAACTGCAAAGTAAAGTCCTTCAATTTGCTCAGTTTGACCCTCAAAACAAGTAGTATTTGCCTTACTAAAATCCTCCTAATCAATACTTTCAAAATTTTACCCCACTGTACGTATGATAGACATTTTTTCGCCCGAAAGGCTGTGTCTATCACCATTAATTCAGTTCCTCTACCATTCTTTGATGAATCATGGCTAAACTTACATGACCAGTACAACGAAGTAAGGATATTAAAAAGCTCGTTAGGACAAAGGCTAAATTATGTTTTCGCCCTCGACAATCTCGATTATCTACAAGGGATGTTTAATTGGGATAATTTATCAGATTTTTTTTTTTTTACAAGTATGGTGA
>JBBAKY010000075.1:0-18384 GCA_040403295.1 Arcicella sp. | reverse complement strand
ATTAATTTTATTACTCCAATAATCTAAGCCAAAAGCCTTATTAACGTTATCTAAGGTCTTGAATTTATTTTTTATATATTCCACAAAAGCCTTTTGAACATTATCGCCAGCGGTATTATAATGCTTGGTTTCGTTATCGACTTGATACCCAATAATAGCAGGATGGTCTTTTACGTGTTCCATGATTTTGCGAATCACTCGTTCGGCATGAAAACGAAAATGCTCATTGGTAATATCCATATTTTGTCGAACACCGTAGCGGTTTTGTCCGTGGGCTGTTGTGGCCAAAACTGAAGGATATTTTTTGACCAACCACGTAGGAACCGCATAAGTTGGCGTGCCAATAATAACGCTAATATTGCCTTTGTGCATGGCATTTAGCACTCTATCAATGTGCGAAAAATCATAGACATTATCTTGCGGTTCTACGGTACTCCACGTTGATTCCGCAATTCTAACCACATTAATTCCCGCCTGATTCATCATGGCTACGTCTTTTTCAAGGCGTTCGTAAGGCATATATTCATCGTAATACGCAACCCCAAAAAGCAGTTTTTCGATTTTAGGAGATTGGGCGAAAACGAACGTTTGGAGCAAACAAAAGCCGAGCATTAACACCACTTTTTTGATGACAGAAAGATTCATTGGCAGTTTGGGTTTGTATTGTGTTAGATATTTTGCTACAAATTTACCGTAACCGTCATAGAAAGAACAAATAAAATGAAAAACTATTGGTTTAAGTACAATTTACATATTTCCACAAGCAATTATAAATCACTATTGTTATGAAGGTAATGATAATAGATGTTACTATTTTTTCGAGGAAATTAATGTGCTTTTTCATTTTACGGTAAACGGTTCACGGTGAACGGTAAGGGGTGAACAGTTATAAGAACGTTTTTTTTATTTACCGTTCACCGTTTACCCTTTTGTATATTTAAGATATTTCAACCAATTCTTGCCCCTAATTGCACTTTGTTAATGATTTCTTAAAGAATTTTCATAATTTCGAAATAGGAAAGTTTGTTTAGGTACAGCTCTGTCTTAATTTCCTTCCATTTTTATAAAACCTCAATACAATGCAAAAACAATTATCTAAACTCTTAATTCTCTCATTCCTCATCGCTCACAGCTCATTGCTGAAAGCCCAAGACCCGTGGATTGTGAAAGCCGACAAAATTAATCCAAGTAACTATTACGGCGTAACGGTTGCCAATGGTATGATTGGGATTGTTTCATCACCCGAACCCTTGAAGGTGAAAGATGTGGTTTTGAACGGTGCTTTTGATACCTACGGACGTGGAAGAGTTTCGAATATTCTTAAAACTTTTGAATTCGCCAACATGGATTTGGAAGTAGATGCTCGCCGTTTGGGAAGAGCTGAGATTAGTAATTATGAGCAATCGTTAGACATGAAAAATGCGATTCTAACCACTACTTTTGATTATCAGGATAAGGTGTCGGTTAAATATTCAGTTATGGCATTACGTCATTTGCCGTTTACCATGATGATTGATGTGGAGGTAAAAGCCAAGAAAGACTGCGAAATTACGCCCCATAGTGTAATGTCTGCCCCAGATATGTTGCGAGATGTCAAAAATTCTTATGCGCTAATTGACCGTCCACACGCTTTAATTCCTTTGATGACTTCGGTAGCAAAATCGCCAACGGGCAAGCATACGTTAGCAGCTTCTAACTCCTTTATTTTCAGCGAAGAACGGGGAAAAGAACCGCAATTAATTCACGAAGAATGGGACTACGGAATGCACCGTTTGAAGTTTACGAAAAAGATGATTGCGGGAGAAACCTATTCATTTAGTATTGTGGGTTCAACGATTTCAACGGAACAAACCCCCGACCCACAAAACGAAGCCGAAAGACTAACAATTTATGCGGCTTTGGAAAAACACGACCGTTTATTGAGTCGTCACAAAGCCGATTGGGCAAAACTTTGGACTTCCGACATCAAAATCGAAGGCGACCCAGAAGCACAACGGGCGGCCCATTTTGCGATGTATCATTTGTATTCATTTTGTCGTGAAGGACAGGCGTATAGTCTTTCGCCCATGGGACTTTCGGGTTTGGGGTATAATGGACACGTGTTTTGGGATACTGAAATTTGGATGTACCCTGCCATTTTGGTTTTGCATCCAGAAATGGCTAAATCAATCTTGGAATACCGTTTTGAACGCATGGAATCTGCTCGTGCCAATGCAAAATCGCACGGATATAAGGGCGTAATGTTTCCTTGGGAGTCAGACGATAAAGGACAAGAAGCCACGCCAGTTTGGGCTTTGACTGGGCCATTTCAACATCACATTACGGGTGATATTGGATGGGCATTTTGGAAATATTATGAAGTTACGAAAGATAAAGAATGGCTCAGAACTCGTGGATATCCATTATTGAAAGAAGTTGCCGATTTCTGGATAAGTCGTGCGGAGAAAGGAACGGACGGAAATTATCACATTATCAACGTAGTTTGTGCGGACGAATGGGCGGAAAATGTGGACGATAATGCCTACACCAACGGCATGACAAAAGAGGTTTTAGGTTTCGCAATTGATGCGGCCGATGAGTTGAAAATTACGTCAAATCCAAAGTGGGAGGAGGTAATGAACGGATTAGTAATTCTGAGAAATGCCGATGGCGTAACGAAAGAACACGCTACTTATACGGGTGAGACAATCAAACAAGCAGATGTAAATTTATTGTCGTATCCAATGCACCAAGTTATTGAAAAAGAGCTAATTAAGAAAGATTTAGATTATTATGAAGCCCGTATGTCAACCGATGGACCCGCCATGTCGCAGGCGATTATGTGTATTTTACACGCCCGTTTGAATAATACCGACAAGGCTTTTGAACTCTTCACCAAAAGCTATAAACCAAATGAAGTTCCACCGTTTGGCGTATTATCAGAAACCGCAGGAGGCACAAATCCCTATTTTGCCACGGGTGCAGGAGGATTTTTACAAACGATTCTAAACGGTTTTGGCGGTTTGGACATTGGCGAAGAAGGTATCACCCAAATCAAAGACATTAAACTTCCCAAAACTTGGAAATCTTTGACGATTACGGGAGTTGGGGCTGAGAAGAAGACGATTGTGGTTTCTAATGAGAAGTAGTAACAAACTGTCCCAAGGGTTTTAAACCCTTGGGACAGTTAAAGATGAAAATATATCAAAAATAATATGGAAAAATTCTCAAATAGTTTTCAACCAGACACCTATTATCATGTTTACAATCACGCTATTGGACATGAAAATTTATTTAGGAATACAGGCAATTACCACTATTTTCTTAAAAAATATGCCGAATATCTACATCCTGTCTGTCAAACGTATGCTTATTGTTTAATGCCGAATCACTTTCACTTATTGATTAAAATACGCAGTAGAAATATTTTATTCGAAACTTTGGATTTTCATAAATTAGTAATGTTGCAGTTTCAACATTTTTTGAATGGATATGCACAAGCAATTAAGAAACAATTTAATCGTAAAGGAGGGCTTTTTCTGAATCATCTTAAAAGAATAGTAATCCCAACTGATAGTTATTTTACTTCCCTAATTCACTATATTCATTTCAACCCTATTCATCATGGATTTTGTAGAAAATTAAGCGATTGGCAACATTCATCCTATAATGCTTTTTTATTAGAGAAAACTACCCGCTTGGAAAGAGATGAAATTTTGAATTGGTTTGGGAATCGAGAGCAATATTTACGATTTCATGAACTGACTCTTGATACACACAGATTTAGTGAAATTGAATTTTAAAATTTTCTGATAGCTTTCATATAAAGAACAATTTTAATCTTCTTAAGGGTTTTAAAACCCTTAAGAAGATTCTTCATTACCCTTGAATGTGCTTTGTATTATACTTAAATTTAAATCAAAAAATATGTCAAAAACCCGCTTAGAAGCTTTCAGCGATGGTGTGTTAGCCATCATTATTACCATCATGGTTTTAGAACTAAAAGTGCCTCATGGCAATACCCTAAAAGATATTCAACCACTTTTAGGTATTTTTTTGAGCTATATTTTAAGTTTTATTTATGTACTAATTTATTGGAACAATCATCATCATTTGTTTCAATCGGTCAAACACGTCAACGGCAAAGTATTATGGGCTAATGGCCATTTATTGTTCTGGTTATCCTTGTTTCCATTTGCTTCAGGATGGATGATGGGCGAAAATCATTTTACTCCCGTACCAGTGCTTTTATACGCCATAATTGCGTTGATGTCGGGATTTGCTTATAATATTCTGACCGAAACATTATCGAAAATTCACGAAGAAGATTCGGTTTTCAAAAAAGCTAATCGCAGTACACGCAAAGGGATTGCTTCAATAGTTTTGTATTTTCTGGCTACAATTTTGGCATATTTCGTACCAATGGTTTCTTGTGGAATTTTTGTGGTTGTAGCCATTATGTGGTTAATTCCTAATCGAGATATTGAGAAAATTATCCACTAAATTTCACCCAAAATTATCATAAAAATATAGATTATGGCCAGTAACTAAGTTATCAAGTTTTTACATAGATTTTAGAAAAAAATCGCTTAATTTCCTACTAATTACCACTTTTGATAAGATAATAACATAACTTTTAAATTTCGAAGTAAATGAAAAGGAGCAAATTCATCGTATCAATATTAGCGGCCACAGCGGTTTCTGTTTCCGTAAAATCAACGAATAAAATGGGAAATTCAAGGACTGATAGAGGTTTCAAAGTAAAGGCAGGCGAAGGCAGAACACATGGACACCTTAAATTAAAAGGGGTTAATGCCAATGTATTAGATGTAAAAATATCTGGAAAAGATACTAACAACGGCTTTGCCATGTTTGAACAAACTTCACTATCGCAAGGGCGAGGGACTCCTTTGCACGTGCATCCTTACCAAGATGAAATGTTTTACGTTGTTGAAGGGGAATATTATTTTCAAATTGGCGAAGATAAATTTCGTGTCAGCATGGGCGAAACCATTTTCCTACCCAAAAATGTACCGCACGCTTGGACGCAAGTATCCGAAAAAGGTAAAATGACCGTTATTTTCCAACCTGCAGGGAAAATGGAAGAATTCTTCGTAACCATGTCAGCATTAGACCATGAACCAACGCCAAAGGAAATTACCCAAATTTTCATTGATAATGAAATGCAAGTGGTTGGTCCGCCACTGAAAATTGAATAATTATCCAAAATTGACTCCCTCTTAATTCTCCACCACAGCGACTATATCAGGGTTTTTAACTACCCATAAATGCTCAGCATATCCCACAAAAAGATACTAACCAAATTAAAATGCCGTTTTCTATCACAAAATTCCTTAAATTGAACCTCAGTGAAGTTTTGATATTTTTGAAAGTCCCATAAAATGTCATGTTCAAGACGTAAATCGCAATTTGTAACCCATTTTAAAGAATCAATTAATGCAAACCACGAAACTAATTCTAACCTTCCTCTTTGGGATTTTTATGATACTGGCAGGTATAAATCATTTCCTAAAGCCCGAAATGTACGCCCCATTTATACCATTTTTTTTACCAACCGAAACCACCAATTATTTGTTTGGTATTTTAGAAATTGTTTGTGGCGTAGGTGTATTTATTCCTCCATTTCGTAGTTTGGCAACTTTAGGCATTTTGTCGATGATGTTGCTTTTTTTACCACTTCATATTTGGGATATATTCAAAGAAAAACCTGCTATTGGAAGTCATCAAATAGCATTAATTCGGCTACCAATTCAATTTGTGTTGATTGCGTGGGCATGGTTTATTAGTAAGAAATGAAAGAGATACAAACCGAAAAAAACAATCTTCATCCACGAAATCCGCATCGTTTTCGGTATGATTTTCAAGCATTAATCAAAAGTTGTCCAGCACTGCTGCCTTTCATTTTTATCAATAGATATGATTCTGAAACCATTGATTTTGCCAATCCAGAAGCGGTAAAAATGCTCAACAAGGCTATTTTAAAGCATTTTTATAACATTTCTAATTGGGATATTCCCAAAAACTACCTCTGCCCTCCTATTCCTGGACGGGCTGATTATATTCATTATATTGCCGATTTATTAGCGTCTTCAAACAATGGTATTATTCAAAAAGGAAAGTCAATAAAAGTGCTTGATATTGGCGTTGGAGCCAATTGTGTGTATCCAATTATTGGCAGTCACGCCTACGATTGGCAATTTGTCGGCACCGACATTGACCCCATAGCGATTCAATCTGCCAAGAATATTATTGAAAATAACGAGGTGATTTCAGATAAAATTGAGGTGCGATTACAAACTTCTTCAGCTAATATTTTCAAAGGAATAATCTTGCCCGATGAAGTTTTTGAAGTATCAATTTGCAACCCTCCTTTTCATACTTCTTTGGCTGAAGCAACGGCAGGAACGCAACGAAAAATAAAAAATTTAGGCGGCAAAAAATCTTCAACCCCCACCTTAAATTTTGGAGGACAAAATGCAGAACTTTGGTGTGAAGGCGGAGAGGAAAGTTTTGTAAAAAAGATGATTCTCGAATCGGCAACGATACCTAATCAATTCGTTTGGTTTACAAGTCTAATTTCAAAAAAAGAACATTTGCCCAGTATTTATCGGGCATTAAAAAACGTAAAAGCCCTTGAAGTTCGTACCATTGATATGGCTCAAGGGCAAAAAACGAGCCGAATAGTCGCTTGGAGTTTTAGGAAAAAACAAGAATAAAATTTGGCTAAATTGTATCTAAAATTATTGACAAAAAATGACAAAAATAAAGTCATTTTAAGCCCATTTTAGCATAATACAAACCTTGAAAATTCGTTTAAATTATAGGTAAAAAATTTACTTATGTAGGTCAATTCAATCTTAATGCAGTTTTTTCATTAATAACGAATTCATTTCAGAATATAAAAATAAATCAGCTTTGTGATGAGGATAATAACCACACCTTGGAAAAATGAATTACTTGAATTAGTGTCAACGGCTAAAAAATCAATCAAAATTATCTCTCCATTTATCAAAGAAAACGTTTGCCAAGAATTACTTTTAACAAAACAAAGTCAAGCAAAATTTGAATTGATAACTTGCTTCAAATTCTCCCATTTCTGTTCAGGCAAAAGTGATTTATCAGCTTTCGATACCATCCTTACCGCCAACTGCAAAATAAAAATCAATCCAAGAATCCATTCAAACATTTACCTTTTTGATGATAAAAAGGCCATCATTGCTTCGGCAAATTTATCCGATGCAGGATTACTGAATAATTTTGAATATGGGATATTTTTAGATGACAAAATAATGGTGGCAGACGTTTTGGAAGATTATAATATCATTGCTAAACACGAAGAAACTCGGGCGGTAAAAAAAGCAGAAATTGAAATTATCAAAAAAATGCTTTTGCCGATTCAGAAAAATACTACCCAGAAAAAATTACGGTTATCAAAATTTGAAGTTGATAATATCAGAGAAACTTTTGATGTAGCAGATGCGCCAGCCGATGCCATTGCAACGGCTTTTGAAGGTTGGCAATTAGAAGTTTTCAATTGTATAAATTTAACCCAACAACAAGTTTTTACGTTGGAAGAAGTAAATTTATTCGAGAACCATCTTAAAAAAATCTTTCCATCGCAAAAAAATATCCCCGAAAAAATAGAAATTCAAGTGAAGTATTTTACAGATTTAGGCTTAATTAATTTTTTAGGGGACGGATTTTACAAAAAACTGTGGCGGTAAGTTAATTAAATGCTTACAATAGGTTTTTGTCAATAAAAAAGCAAAAAACTCCTTAGCAATAACCTTTCAAAATAAACATTTCTTATGAAAAAAATCTTACCCATTTTCCTAATCCTTTTCACAACATTCACGGCAATTGCGCAATCTAAAATCCTTCCCGAACGTGAACGAGCGGAGGTAATTGATGAATTATTGGAAGATAAAATGACCAATCTTTTGCCCAAATTGATGCGAAAAGAAGGCATTGATATGTGGATTTTGATTTCAAGAGAATACAACGAAGACCCCGTGATGAAAACGATGTTGCCCGCCGTTTGGCTGTCGGCAAGGCGTAGAACGATTATGGTTTTCTCGGATAGTGGCGGAACAAAGGGCATTGAACGTTTAGCCATTGCTCGGTATGACGTGGGAAATTTGCTCAAAGGTGAATGGGATTTAAAAACAAATCCCGACCAATGGGATGCTTTGATGAAAACAATTCAAGAGAAAAACCCTAAGAAAATTGGACTCAATTTCTCTAAATTTTACGCTCACGCCGACGGTTTGACCTACACCGAGCAGAAAGAGTTTATGGACAAATTACCCGCTCAATTTCAAAATAGGGTAGTTTCAGCTTCCAATTTGGCCGTTAATTGGTTGGAAACTCGTACCGAAAGAGAGATGTCGATTTATCAACAAATTTGCAGAATCTCACACGAAATTATTCAAGAAGCATTTTCTGATAAAGTCATTCAACCAGGCGTAACTTCCACGGAGGATGTAGTATGGTGGATGCGTCAGCGAGTAACGGATTTGGGCTTGGAAACTTGGTTTCACCCAACAGTAGATATTCAAAGAGCCGACCCCGATAATTTTGACCATCTTCGCACATTCACCAAACGTCCAACCAAGCAAATCATTAAACAAGGCGATTTATTACATTGTGATTTTGGAATTACGTATTTACGCCTCAATACCGACCAACAACAACACGCATACATATTGCGAGCGGGCGAAAGTGATATTCCCGATTTTCTAAAAAATGCCTTTAAGCAAGGCAATCAAGTGCAAAATTGTTTGACTGATAATTTCAAAATTGGCATGTCGGGCAATGAAATTTTATCAAAAGCTCTCGAACAATCGAAAAAAGAAGGCTTAAATGGTACAATTTATACGCACCCAATCGGAAATCACGGACACGCAGCAGGCCCCACCATTGGCATGTGGGATAATCAAGGCAAAACCATCGGTAGTGGTGATTATCCACTCAATCCAAATACCGCATTTTCAATCGAATTAAATGCCGCCGTAGAGATTTCTGAATGGAAAAAAACCATCCGAATTATGTTGGAAGAAGACGGTTTTTTTGATGAAAAAGGTTTTCGATACATCGACGGAAGACAGACCGAAATGATAACAATTCCAAAAGCTTTGCAGGGAGTGAAATAAATATTTAAAGAAAATTATTTCACTCCGCAAGTTTTTCAAAATAAGTTCATCTAATTAACAAGAATTAACCAATAATCTCGTTTGTCTTATGAATCTTCCACATTCTAAATCATAATTCGTTGATAGAAATTTACGTAAATCTTTTTTACTGCTCAATTTTCCAAATTTTTATCCATTATGAAGAACCACAAAACCCTACTTTTGGCATTTTCATGCCTTGTCTTCTCACTTTTTGTTTTTTCTTGTAAGAATAATGACCCTGAAGTAGCCACTGTTTCGGAAGAATTAACGCCCTCAGCCCTAAAAGTTGATGCCATCACGGCAAGTCCACAAACCATTGCCTTAGGAAAAATGTTATTTTGGGATCCAATTTTATCGGGCAATAAAGATGTTGCTTGTGCCACTTGTCATCATCCTGCCAATGGATACGCCGATAATTTGGATGTATCAATTGGTGTAGGTGGCGTAGGTTTAGGCGTAAATAGGCATTTTTTAAATCCGAGAACGGGTGTTTTTGTCAAAAGAAATTCCCAAACCATTTTGAATACTGCTTTCAATGGGATGGATGTAAACGGAAATTATGACCCAATTAATGCGCCAATGTTTTGGGATTCGAGAGTAAAAAGCCTTGAAAATCAATCCGTTGAACCCATAAAAACATTGGAAGAAATGCGAGGAACGAAGTTTACCGAAACAAATGCCTTGGATAGTGTGGTGGCAAGGTTAAAAAATATTCCAGAATATCCGTTGCTTTTCAAAAACGCTTTTGGCACAACGCAAGCAATTACTATTCCCAATATGAGTGTGGCAATTGCCGCTTTTGAAAGAACTTTAACTGCCAATAATTCCCCATTTGACCGTTATAAAAGGGGTGAAAAAACGGCCATGAATGCCTTAGAAATTCAAGGAATGAATGCTTTTCAAACCGTAGGTTGTGCGGGTTGTCATACGGGAAGTATGTTTTCGGATTACCAATTACACGTGCTTTCAGTACCCGATAATGCTAGCCACGTCTGATGCTGGTGCAAATGGCACGTATAGCTTCAGAACGGCCAGTTTACGCAATTTAAAAGTCACCGCTCCCTACATGCACAGTGGTGTTTTTGGCACTTTAGACGATATTTTAAGATTCTATGGAAGAATCGCTGGTGGAAATTCTCAAAATCCAAATGTGAATATTATACAAGTGGATGCAAAAATTAGAAATGTAAGAATTCAGAATAATACCGCCGCATTAATTGCTTTTATTAACACGCTTTCGGACGATAATTTTGACAAAACCGTTCCTACCTCTGTACCGAGCAAATTGAATCCTGGAGGAAATATTAAGTAGAACAAAAGGATTTTCATTAGCTAAATTATCCGTAAATTTGGCTAATGAAAATTCCCCATGCTTTAATTGATTCAATCAACGATATAAAAGGTTTCAACCAAGAAGCCTTCATACAAACCCACGAACAAGGCGAAATACCTATTTCCATTCGCTTAAATCCATTCAAAATTTCAGTAAAGTGGTCTGTGGAGACACAGACCCCGGAAACTGGTACTCCGATAACAACTACTCCCGTTCTCTTTTCTGAATACGGAAGATATACGGATAATTTGCCAAATTTCAATGCAGACCCACTTTTCTACGCAGGAACGTACACGATTCAAGAGGCAAATTCAATGTCTTTAGAATATGTTCTCAGCAACACCGTTGATTTATCCAAAGACCTCCGAATCTTAGATTTATGTGCTTCTCCAAGTGGTAAAAATACGCACATTGCCAGTTTGATTACGCCAGAATCTATTCTAGTAAGCAATGAAGTTATCAGCACAAGGTCGGATATTTTAGCCGATAATATGACTAAATTTGGAACAATGAATACCATCGTTACCAGCAACGACCCAAAAGATTTTGGCAAATTATCGGGTTTTTTTGATGTAATAATCGTTGACCCTCCCAATTCAAGTTCGGGATTATTTCGTAAAAACCCCGAAGCCATCAAAGATTGGTCCTTAGAAAATGTAGCACTCTTTGCTCAAAAACAAAAACGGATTATTGCTGATGCTTGGGCATCTTTGAAAGATGGTGGAATTTTAATTTATTCAACTTCTTCGTACTCAACTGCTGAAAATGAGGAAGTTATGGATTGGGTCTGTGAAAAATATGGTGCGGCCAACGCTTTGAAGGAGAAAATTCTTAGGTTTTATCCTAATGAGAAAGGCGAAGGATTTTTTATCTCCGCTTTAAAAAAGAATAATCCCGAAAAAGAAACTTTTGTCCGTTCTGGAAGGCCGATCAAAAATAACAGTCGCCGAACACAACGAGAAGTTTTTAGGTATTGGATAAAAGACATTGACAATTATAATTGGTACGACATCAAAGAGGAGTTTTTCTTAATAAATTCGGAACATGAATATTTGATAAAAGTCTTAGAAATGTATTTACATATACGGAAAGCAGGGGTGAAAATGGGAAAAATTGCGGGCAAAGATTTAATTCCTGACCATCAATTGGCACTTAGTTTGTATATTTCGGATAATATCAATCGGGTGGAACTTACAAAAGAAGATGCCTTGAAATATTTACGAAGAGAAGACTTCAGGCTTGACCAAGCACAAAAAGGTTGGTCGTTGATGACCTTTGAAAATTTTGGTTTGGGATGGGCAAAAATTTTGCTCAATCGGATAAATAATTATTATCCAAAGGAGTTGAAAGTTGTAAATAAAGTCTGAAAAGATTTAATTTGTACTACTATTTATACGTATCTCTCAGTATTTTACATATTTTTGTATTGAAATTATAATACCACAAATAATTAACTGTATGTCAGCGGGTTAAACCCGATTAAAATGTTTATCTCATATTAACGATTTTGTAGGCCTCAACCCTAAAACCCTTTCAAAGTCGAAAAGCACGCATGATTAACGAAGAAGCAAAAGAAATTAAAGAAGAAATCGAAGCAAAGGCTATCGAGACAACTGAGACTACTGAGCAAGTAGATTCACCAGTGAGCGAGGCACCAGAAGCCTCTGAACCAACACAAGAAATAATTTCAGAGCCTGTGCAGGAAATTACTGAACCAGTTGAAGAAGTAATCTCAGAGTCAAAACTTGAAGTTACTGAACCAGTTGAGGAATTAGCCCCAGTAGAAGAAGTTACACCAGAATTAGTTTCTGAACCAACTGAAGAAAAACCAGCGCCAATCTCTGAACCAGCTGCAGAAATTTCTACGCCTGTAGAAATAACCTCTGAATCAACTACCGCCAACGAAATAGTTGCACAAATTGAAGCAGAACCAGTCGAAATTCAGACAGTTGATTATTCTAATTACAGCAAACAAGATTTCGTAGCTGCTTTAGAAAAAGTAATGGCTGACGTAAAAGAGAATCCATCAGTAGGAACTTTTAGACGTTCGGAAGATACTTTAAAAGAGGTTCGTCCATTATTTGAGCAAATCAAAGCGACTGAAAAAGCAGAAGCGCTTGCCAAATTCAAGGAAGCAAATGAGGATTCAGAAGAAGGTTTCGACTACAAATTTGATGCTGACGTTGAGCAATTCGACAAACTTTTCAAAGGTTTGAAAGATGAGCGTTCAAAGTATTTCCAGAGCATTGAGAAGGAAAAAGACAAAAACTTTAATCAAAAAACTGAATTGATTAATCGTCTTCGTACACTCGTAGAAGGCGAAGACAGTTCAGACCCTGCCCATATCAAAACGGGTTTTAACGATTTTAAGAAAATTCAAGACGAATGGAAAGCTGCTGGGAATGTTAATTCTCCGCATAATAATACTTTATGGCAAACTTTCCACGCCTTAGTTGATAGATTTTACAGTAATAGAAGTATTTATTTTGAGTTGTTGGAACTTGACCGTAAGCGTAATCTTCAACAAAAAATTGAACTTTGTACTAAGATTGAAAAAATATCGGAAGCAGCTAAAACAGAGCCAGTGACGGGTAAAATGTTAGACGAAGCAGTTGCCGCTTTTGAAGAATATAAGCACGTTGGACCCGCTCCAAAAGAGGAAAATGAACTAATTTGGCAACGAGTGAAAGATGCTTTGGACGTGATTTATGGTAAACGCCGTGAACAAGGAGAAGCATCAAAAGCCGAAGCCGAACAAGTATTTGCCTTGAAATTAGCCATTGCTGAATTGATTGAGCCTTTTGCAACTTTCAATTCAACTACGATTACCGAATGGAACGACCGTACAAAAACACTTTTGGCGCTTCAAGACCAATGGAATGCTATAAAAGGTTTCATGCCGAAAGAAAAAGGCAAAGAATTGAGTGATAAATTCTGGGCAGATATTAAAACTTTCTTCCGTAATAAAACTGAATTTTTTAAAGTTTTAGAATCAAAACGTGATGAAAATTTAGTAGCGAAAACCGCCATTATTGCGGAAGTAGAAGCGCTTTTGGAAAGTGGAGATGAGTCGCAGGAAGCAACTAATACCGTAATTCGTTTACAAAAAGAATTCCGTGATATTGGTCATGTGCCAGAGAAAGATAAAGATTCGATTTACGAGAAATTCAAAACGGCTTGTGATGCGTTCTTTAATGCAAAACGTGCTAAAAATCAACACGTTGAAAAAGATTTTGAAGCGAATTTAGAAAAGAAAACGGCTCTTTGCGATACCATCGAAGCAGAATCTGTGGAAGGAGCAAATACGGCTCGTTTGGCAGAATTCAAAGCAGAATGGTCGGCCATTGGTTTTGTTCCAAAGAAAGATATGCAGACAATTGGTAAGCGTTATATCAACGCCATCAATAAGTATGTGAGCGCCATGGGCAAACTTTCGAGTAAAGAAAAAGAGCAATTAACCATGACTGACAGCCCACGTCCTCCACGTGGCGACCGTCCAGAAAGAAGTGGTGGCGGACGTAATGACCGAAACAACGACCGTAACGACCGTGGTGGAAACAGAGATTATAACTCAAACAGAGGAGATTATAGTTCTAATAACGCTGGCGGTGGAAATAGCGATGCTCGTCGTAAGATTCAAACGCTTGAAAATGATATTGCAACGTACAGAAATAACTTAGAATTCTTTGCAAAATCTAAAAATGCAGATAAATTCCGTCAGGATGTTGAAGCAAAAATTCAATCAGCTGAAAAGGAAATTGCAAAATTGAAGGAGCAAGCGAAGTAAAATAAATGAGTAGGAAAAAGGCGAGCAGCGATGTTCGCCTTTTTTTGTGGAATTTGAAAATGATGAACCCAATCAACCTTATCACCGTTATTAATTCATATCTCAAAACAAAACAATGGCTCGAAATTCCCCCAAAGATTCCACTGATAATAAACCCAATATGCGTGAACGATTCAAGGCTTTGACAAATCTTCCTGCTTTTTTGAAAGAGGTATATCAGACTTCGCCTTCGCTCACGATTAGCAATACTTTTCTTCGATTAATTCGTTCTGGAATGCCCGTTTTGGCCTTGTACGTAGCGAAATTAATCATTGATGAAGTTATTTTTCAAGTAAATCATTCACCAAAAGACTTTAACCATTTGTATTTATTAATTGGTGTTGAGTTTATTTTAGCCGTCGTGGGCGATTTACTTTCAAGAGGTATTAGCTTGACAGACAGCTTATTAGGAGATTTGTTTGGTAATAGAACTTCTATTCAATTAATGAAACACGCAGCTTCATTGGATTTAGCTCAATTTGAAGATGCCACTTTTTATGATAAACTCGAACGTGCCAGACAACAAACCGCTGGACGCACCATTTTGCTCTCGCAAACACTCGCACAAGGACAGGATTTTATCACGATGGGCTTACTTTTGGTGGGTTTAATCGCCTTTAATCCTTGGTTAATTTTGTTGCTTTTGGTGGCAGTGATTCCATCGTTTTTGGGTGAATTACATTTCAACGCCAAAAGTTATTCACTTCAATTTGGCTGGACTCCCCAACGGCGAGAATTGGATTATTATCGCTTCATCGGGGCGAGTGATGATACCGCCAAGGAGGTAAAATTGTTTGGTTTATCTGACTTTTTGATTGAGCGCTTCAAGAATTTATCCATCCTTTATTTCAACGAAAATCGTAAATTATCCATCGAAAGAGCCGTTTGGGGAAGTTTGCTTTTAGCGATAGGCACATTAGGATATTTTGCCGCTTACGGAATCATTATTATCCAAACGGTGAACGGAGCAGTAACGGTGGGAAGTCTTACTTTTTTGGCGGGTTCATTCCGACAATTACGGTCTTTATTGGAAAGTATTTTAGGACGGTTCAACAGCATTTCGCAAGGAGCTTTGTACTTGAATGATTTGTTTGAATTTTATAAAATTATCCCAAAAATTGCTTCCCCTGCCAATCCGAGGGCTTTTCCAAAGATAATTCAAGAGGGTTTTCGTTTTGAAAACGTGGGCTTTAAATACCCAAATTCGGATAAATGGGCAAATCGGCATTTAGATTTTACACTTCAAGTGGGGGAAAAATTGGCCTTAGTTGGCGAGAATGGAGCGGGAAAAACGACGCTTGTAAAACTATTGGGCAGACTTTACGACCCCGATGAAGGACGAATATTATTGGATGGCTATGATTTGAAAGAGTATAATCTCATTGAATTACGGGAACATATTGGCGTAATTTTTCAAGATTTTCAACGGTTTCAGTTTACGGCGGGTGATAATATTGCGGTGGGAGATATTGTGCATCGGGAGGAATTAACGGAATTGCAAAGAGCCGCTCAACAAAGCCTCGCAGATTCTGTAATTGACAAATTACCAATGACTTACGACCAACCGCTCGGGCGAAGATTTGCCAAAGGGGTAGAATTATCGGGTGGCGAATGGCAAAAAGTGGCGCTTGCACGGGCGTACTTACGGGAGGCAGATGTACTAATTCTGGACGAACCAACCGCCGCATTAGATGCACGAGCAGAATATGAAGTTTTCAAGCGTTTTGCCGAATTGACCAAAGGCAAGACTGCCATTTTGATTTCGCACCGTTTTTCAACTGTAAGAATGGCGGATAGAATTTTGGTATTGGATAAAGGGCAAGTATTAGAAATTGGAACGCATGAACAACTCTTGGCAAAAGGCGGACGATATGCCGAATTATTTAATTTGCAGGCGGAGGGATATCGATAGATAATTTTATTAGCACGCAGATGACGCAGATGCCTTCGGCAACGCAGATTTTCGCAGATTTTTTTAATCTGAGATTCTAACCATTATTTAATCAAAGCCTAAATTTTAAAAAATATAATTCAGAAATTCAACTTTTTCAAAAAAAATCTGCTTAAATCTGCGTTGCAAAGCATCTGCGTTCAAACAAATCCAATTGCGAAAAATAATCCACATAGACATGGACGCATTTTATGCTTCCGTTGAGCAACGGGATAATCCTGAGTTACGTGGAAAACCCGTGGCCGTGGGTGGGTCTCGTGAGCGTGGTGTGGTGGCAGCTGCCAGTTATGAAGCTCGTAAATTTGGCGTTCGGTCGGCAATGGCATCAATGGTGGCGGCTCGAAAATGCCCAAATCTTATCTTTGTAAAACCTCGCTTTGATGCCTATAAAACCGCTTCTCATCAAATCAGGGAGGTATTTTTAGAATACACGCCTTTAGTTGAACCTCTATCTTTAGACGAAGCTTATTTGGATGTTACCGAAAATCTAAAAGGAATTGCCTCCGCTACTGAGATTGCCAAAGAGATAAAAATCAAGATAAAAGAACGTACAGGACTTACGGCTTCGGCGGGTGTTTCTTACAATAAATTCTTGGCAAAATTGGCTTCTGATTACAACAAACCCGATGGCTTATTCGTAATAAAACCCAATCAAGGCGAAAAATTCGTGGAAAGTTTGGATGTTTATCGTTTTCATGGAATTGGAAAAGTGACGGCCGAGAAAATGAACAAAATGGAGATTTTTACAGGCTTGGATTTACGACAAAAAGATGAATCATTTCTCCGAAAACATTTCGGTAAAGCGGGTGGATATTATTTCGATATTGCCCGTGCCATTGACAATCGCCCCGTTAATCCTGATAGAATTCGCAAATCGGTTGGTTCTGAAAATACGTTTGATACAGATTTAGAAACTCGTATTGAATTAGAAGCGGGTCTATTACCATTGATTGAAGACGTTTGGCGTTATTGCGAGCGGACAAAAGGATTTGGAAGAACAGTTAATTTAAAAGTAAAATACCTTGATTTTCAACAAATTACAAGAAGTAAAACCGCCCTCTCTCCAATTATGGACAAAGTGTTTTTTGAAAAAATTTCTTTTGATTTATTAGCACAAATTCAGCCCGTGGAGAAGGGCGTTAGACTTTTGGGAATCTCCCTTTCTAATCTTGAATTTTCGGATGAAATGATCGGAAAGCAATTGACTTTAAATTTCTAAACGTTGAATCTGTTAATTTCTTTGTTTTCAAATTCAATAAGTGAGGGTATATTTTTTTAAAACAATACCGTTATTGGAGATTGTTATTGAATTTGCACGGTTTTGAGCATCCACTTCATACGTGACAAAATTATCGACCAGACCATTATTGTAGGATTTTGGCAAGGATGATAATGAACTCATGGTCAGGTCTGTATTATTGATGGTTACATTAAGAAACTGGATACTTTTCGTAATGTTATAAAGCGGATTTTCAGTATTCGTAAGTGAATTAATTGTATTGGTATTATCCAAATAAGCACCTTCTTTCCAGTGCATTTTGGTCAATTGATTTATCTCATTATAACTATATTCAACAAAACCCGAAATTGACCTTGAACCATAAATTAAATTAGATAGATTCCCCAATTTATTATAAGTCCAAGTAGTTGATAAGTAGTTTATTTGGGTGTTATCGGCATTATAAGTATAATTCTGAACAGTATTCCCATCAGAAAATCCTCCTCCTTGATACGTATATAGAATGCTTTGAATAAGTTTTTTATCATTTCTTGTAATATCATATTGTCGAACAAAATCCTGATTAGTTGCCGTATTCAATGTTTTTACGACAAATGAGGTAATCAGATTATCTTTCCATGTATAAGAAATATTGGTTGGATTGACTTCATTAAATGTAACAATCGTCAGCGTTTTGGGCTGAACTATCGCTGCAATAGGAGTTACTTCATTGGAAGAACACCCTCCTAAAAAAAATAAAAAAATAAAAAAAAATATTATATTTTTGAATGAGTACATGGAGTTTTAAGGTCAAATCATGAAATGAATAAGAAAATTGATGTCAAAGTAACTAAATTTACTGATATAATTAAGGAAAGTTAC
>JBBAKY010000074.1:0-18483 GCA_040403295.1 Arcicella sp. | reverse complement strand
TACGGAACTACCTGTTGCCAACTAAAAACTGCTTAATTTTTCTAATTATTATCATGAATTTCTTGTAAAATCTTAATCACTTCCTTTCGGATATCAGCGGTAGAGTTTACAAAATTATTGTTCATAAAACTGAAAATCAAAGTCTTTCCTTGCTTGGTGATTAAAAATCCACTTAAACAGTAATTATTACTCAAAGACCCCGATTTAGCAAATATAAATGGCTTATCGGTCTTCAACAGATTTTTTAGCGTGCCTGATTGTCCAGCGGCAGGCAAGATTTTGAAAAGTCTTTCTTCGGGAACAATTTCGTGGATTTTGTTGAGTAACGCTACGATTGAACGGGGCGTAAAAAGATTCTGCCTCGAAAGCCCCGAACCATCGACCCATTTTGGGGCATCTGGCAAGTCGGAAAGGTACCTTTTCTTTGAAGAATCAATGCCCAATTCAGTGTTCAATTCACCACTCAAAGCATTAGAATTCAACAACATAAGCTGTTCCGCAATCATATTATCACTCACGTGAAGCATTCGTTTGTAGAGCGTATCTGACGGAAGGCTATAAAATATTTTGGCAGTTTGTTCTAAAGGTTTATTGATTAAAACGACTTCTTTTTTTAAGGTATCAGTCAATAAAGCCGTTATCACCTCAACGCCCGTTTTGAAGGGTACATCTTGTTCGTAATTGGGTTTAATTACTTTGCCCGCAGGATAGCTAAAAAGGTTTACTCCTAAGTCTCTTTGTACAGAAAACGTAGCAGATTTTGACCAATTATAAGTTTTTTCTGAAAAGAAATTTGGGGTAACTTTAAGCGTATTTTCTTTATTTCCCGTAAATCGGACGGTATTTCCATGAATAGGAAAACCAGAAATCTCGGCGGCATAATAATCGTTATAATCATCCCAAGACCAGCCATTTCCATAGAACGAACCCGTAAAATTATCATTAGAGAAATAAAGTTTTTCAGGACGATTTTTTAAGAAATCGAAGGCTTTACTTTTGGGTAAATCTGGGTTAAGAAATGAAGGGTCGCCCGTTCCCCAAAGGATGAGAGAATCGCCCGAAATTTGATAATGAAAAGCAGGAATCGAGTCGCCCAAGGTTTTCAGACTTGCGTAAAAAGTAAACAACTTAGTATTGGAAGCAGGAATAAAGTAGCGGTTAGCGTTATAGTCGAGAAGCGTTTTATGCTCTGAAATATCGTACAGTGAAAAACCTGTATGATTGTGAGAAAAAACCTCCGATTGATTTAATTTTCGAGACACTGATTTCATGCTAACTTTCGTAGCATTGCAGGCAAATAAAAGGATTGCCGAAGAAATAATTGCGAGTTTTGTATGAGAATTCAACGTAGAAATCTTGGATAAAAAAAGCGATAAAATTTGATGGTTGTACTGAGTATGAAATTAAAAAAAATCTTCGGATAATACTATTGATGGGGGTTAATTTTATTTTTCGGTTGATAGCTTACGCCTTTCCCCTGCACAAATCTTCCAAAACAAATTTTCTTGATTAACTTTGTACTCGTTTTCAAAGAATATAAAACCTCTTTGTTAATTAATACGTTATTATTGAAAAGTAAATCATAAAATTATAATCCGAATGTCAGTAAAATATTTTCATCTTACAGTCAAAGAAATTATTGAAGAAACTGCTGATACCAAGACGTTTTCGTTTTGGCATCCCGTTCATAATACTGTGCCTTACAAAGCGGGGCAATTTTTGACGTTAATGCCCGTAATTAATGGCCAAAAAGTACGCCGTAGCTATTCAATGTCATCTTCTCCCAACAAAGATGCTTCAATTGCCGTAACGATAAAAAGAGTTGCTAATGGATTGGTTTCCAATTATTTATGCGACCAAGTGAAAGTAGGAGATGCCATTGAAATTATGGAACCGATGGGGCATTTTGTGGTTGAACCTAACCCTACGCAAGAAAGAAATATTGTACTTTTTGGGGGTGGTTCGGGTATTACACCTTTAATGTCTATTTTGAAATCAGTGCTTCCCGTTGAACAGAATACAAAGGTTTATTTGGTGTACGGTTCAAGAGACGAAGAGAGTATTATTTTCAAAAAACAATTGATTGAATTAGAACAAAAATATGAAGGTCGTTTGCGGGTTTTGCACGTTTTGAGCAAACCTTCTTATACATGGACGGGATATAAAACTCGTATCAATCAGGCCTCGGCAGTTACGTTTTTAAAGCAAGATTTTGCGATAGATATTGCCAAAGCTGAATATTATTTATGCGGTCCAGAAGGCATGATGGATGCTGTCGTGAAAGCCTTAAATATTTTTAATGTCCCTGCCGAAAATATTCATCAAGAGCATTTTGGCGCTGGAATCTTGACCGTTGAACAAGAAGACGAAGAGAGTTCAGTAAAAGAACAAATCGTTACGATTAAATACGAAGGCACTGATTATGAGATACTTGTAAAACCTCACGAGACAATTTTAGAAGCGGCTCTTCGTGATGACATTGACCTTCCGTACTCGTGTCAGGCGGGAATGTGTACGGCTTGTATGGGTAAATGCGTATCTGGAAAAGTGAGTATGGATGAGGAAGATGGATTAACGGATAGAGAAATTCAACAAGGATATATTCTTACGTGCGTGGCTCATCCAAAAACGAGCGGCGTTGTGATTGAGGTTGAGTAAAAATTGGCACACGGATTGAACGGATTGGACACGGATTGAAAATTAAAAAAAATCCTTTTCAATCCGTTTTATCCGTGTGCCAGTTCCTAATTTCCTCCAATCACCAAAGGCACAACCTTCACGGTATCATCCGAGATGATTCTTACAAAAAACTTTCCTTGATTTTGTTTCGATACATCAATATCTACCGAATAAACGCCATTCGATTTGACTAAAATCTTACTTGTCAGTACCATTCCAAACATATTTATTACTTCTGCTTGAACCGATTTTGTCTGATTTGGCGAGCGATATTCTACCCTAAATTTATCCGTTGCTGGGTTTGGAAAAATCTTGGCAGTTGTTTCTGACCCAATCTCTTCTTCAATAGCCGTAATCGTTAATGTATAGCCATTTGAAAATGCTTCACAACCATTCGTATCCGTTGCTTTAACCGTATAAAGTCCTGATTTTATGGGATTTATGGCATTTTGCGTAGCTCCAGAAATAACAATTCCATCAACGTACCACGTAGGATTTATACCCGTTGCAATGGTTAATTGTCCATTATTCGCCGTAATTTTTGGAACATTTGGGGCTAAAATACTTGCCGTAACGGGTGATGAAGTAGCACTACAAAGTCCATTTTCAGTAACGACTACGGTGTATACACCCGCTAATCCTGCCTTATAAATCGCCGAAGTTGCCCCTGTCAAAGCCGTTCCATCTTTTAGCCACTGATATGTATAATTTGTTCCAGTATTTGCAGTTAAATCCTTCGTTAAATCTTGACAAATACTTAATTTATCCGTTGGAGAAATGCTTACTTTGGGGGCAGCTTGTGTAGTAATTGGCACTTCAACTCTGGCACTCGGACAACCCAAAGATTTTACTTTCATGTCATAAGTGTAATAATAGCCCGTTTTAATGATATTACCACTAAATAAGGCTCCCGTGATGCTGATAACATTGGGGATAGTGAACGGATGCCCTTTAATTTCTAATCCTGTTGTAGTTGACCCTGCATTGAGATTACTCCGATAAATACTCGCACCGTCCGTACACTCTTGGGTTAATTTATAAGTCCCAGCGGCTGGAATAGATAAATTTAAAGGTAAAACTACCCCTTGATCCGTTGGATCATCAATCAGTTGATTCGTGGAACTTACCGTCTGGTTTGCCGTAGTTCGAGTAGCCTCCACCTTAAAGGTTACGGAAGAAATAGGCGTTAAATCAGATACTCGGCTTATGGAAAATGTAATCGTTCCCGCTGTTCCAACATATACTCTGGCACTCTCAATTACCAAAGGGCTTTGGGTAATGATAACGGGTTCTGGACCAAAATTGGCGTAGTAAGTTCCTCCGCCTAAAGCATATTTATCTTTATAACCAACCGAACCCGAAAAGTCGTTTACACCCGCATACAATTTGGTAACATTCGCAGGTTTTGTGAACGAACCTACATTTCCCGTAAATA
Organism: Arcicella sp.; assembly: GCA_040403295.1. Taxonomy (GTDB): domain Bacteria; phylum Bacteroidota; class Bacteroidia; order Cytophagales; family Spirosomataceae; genus Arcicella. The sequence continues at coordinate 14,369 of JBBAKY010000074.1, read as the reverse complement.
TCAAATTACCTCCTGAGGGCGCATCGTACCACAAAACAGGATTTGTTTCACTGGCTTTTACGTTCAGAACCGTTGCGCCTTCGCAAGTGGCCACCACTGCAGATGTTGGTACGGATGTCGTGGTAACTTGGCGAGTAAAACTCAATACATTATTCGTTAAATCTTGGTCATTGGCAAAATTAATGCTTACCTCAAAAGTATAAGTTGAACCAGCAACAGCATTAAATGTGCCATCTAAGGTTAATTTATCTTCAGTAAAAGGCAATAACTTTCCCGTGTAAGTGCCTGATAATATTGAAACTACCCCATTTTTATCCGAAATTTTTACGGTCACAGGAATATTTTGTTGAACAGCGTTACCAATATTTTTCAGCGAAACCGTTACACTTCTGGCAGATGATGAACAAAAGGATGCAGCATCGGGACTAATTAAATTTGAAACACTCAAATCAACTTCTGGACGAACAAACTGAATGGCGAAATCTTTGGTAATTCCTTTGTCATACGTTCCACAACTTTTAACGTTACTCGATGAAATATTCTCTACGGAAACTATTCGCATCAAGGTTCCATTTCCCGCTAATAAACCCGTTGGTGCTTTGAAAGTAGTGGAAAATACCGTGCCTATGAGTGCTTCGGAAGTGGCTACTTTTTCAGTAGTTTCATCAAAAACACCGTCTAAATTCCAGTCAATATACACACTTGTTGTTTTCGGATTTGTACCTTTCAATAATAAATCCAAAGCCACTTGTTGTCCCGACGAAATTTTTAAACCGCTACTCAAACCTGCCAATTTCACGCTTTCAATATTATCTTGAACCGTTGTAGGCGTTGAGGCACAATAGTCCTTCCCGCCTATTCCACTAACTATCAAAGCATAATCTTGTGAAGTATTTTTTAAGGTTCCTTTATGGCTAACGGTCAATGTATAAGTTCTTCCAGGCACTGCATCTGGAATAAGTATTTGCTCAATGTTATCTCTAATATTATCGCCCCGAGTTGCCAAGTCAGCAGGTTTATCAGGATTCAAAATAAAAGGTAAATAATTGTTCGTTCCGTCCGTAATTTTAATATCTAAATCGTTCACTAATTTTGGGGTACGATTATTCAAATTCGCAACGGTAACAGCAGAAGCAGTAGCTTCGGGGTCAGTCCACGAAATTGTTGCGGTTATAGGCCCTTTACCTGAAGCAGTTATTTTTTGGGAGAATGTTCCTCCGCTTGCCAGATTTCTTTCCGTTAAAGAATAAGATTTATCCACATTTAAAATCACCTTTGCTGCTTTTTCCATATTCAAAATTCCCCAACCGTACACATAATCTGGTCCAGCATTTCCTCCATCATCGGCGGTGTGAAGTACCAAACCTTTCAATGTCGAGGCATGCATCAATTGTCCAGCATTAAGATTTGCGTAAACTTCTTGCAATAAAAGAATACTTCCAGCAGCCTGTGGCGATGCCATGGATGTTCCGCTCAATACGGTATATGCCGTCGTGGAGGCATTAGAAGCAGAGAAAAGATTTACGCCAACTGCCACAAGATCGGGTTTGATACGGCCATCATCGGTGGGCCCCCAGCTACTAAAATCTGATATTTTAATGTCTGAAGATTGAGCGGGAGGAATACCTGCCGTTCCGTTAATTGCGCCAATCGTAAGAATATTTTTGGCAGTAGAAGTAGTAGAAAGGCAATCGTAATTATCATTTTTACTACGAACCGCATTACTGGAATCTTTTGTTGAACTACCCAAAAAGTAATACGTTCCTGCGGGAGGTCCTGTTTCTCCTCGATTATTTCCTGCCGATTTCACGATTAAATAAAAAGGAGCAGCATTCGCAATTTTATCCCAAGCCTGCGTACTTGTATCATAAAATCCAAATTTATAGTCTTCAGTATCACTTACATTGGTATTTCCATACCAGCCCCAACGATTGGTAGTTCCATTATAAACCCAACCTGCCTGAAAACCATATGAGTGATTAGAAACAGCTAAACTACTGGCCGCAGCGGTCATTTCGGTTACGTCACTATTAAAATCCCAAGCCTTCAAATTAGCCCCAAATGCCATTCCTTTTGCTTGTGCGGAAATTCCTGTGGCAATCATCGTTCCCGCTACGTGCGTTGCGTGAATGTCTGTCGTACTTACATTGTCCTGTTGTGTAACTCGTGCATTCAATTCTTGGTGAGTGCCTAAGACAGCCCCGCCATCCCAAATACCTAATCTATTTTTGATGGCATCGCTACTTCCATTTAACGCTAAACCCAACGAACCGCCCGTATATAATTGGTTGGTACGAGTAGTGGCAGCAGCATTTGCATTACTTTCGGTGGCGATGTAAAGTGGATGCCCCGTTTCATCAATTCCATTCAATCGAAAAACCTTTCCATCTCCCAAATCTCCTTCGATTTTCCAACCTTTTTGATTCGCAACTTTAAGCGCTTTTTGATAATTAGTATTGTATTGAGTTGTTATTTCTTCCGAAAGTCGGGCAAGTTTTCGTTTTTGTGCATCGTTATATAAATCTTTCTGAGCGAAAGAAATAGTAACCGAAAATAGTAAAATGGTTGCCGAGAACAGTAATTTCATATTCATTTTAGTTTGCTAAAAATTAGGGACATAAAGGTAACGAAAAATTTAAATGGAAGTTTTATGGGAAATAAAGTTGTGGCTGATTCTTGAAAGTAGAGACAAGTTTATACGAGTAATACAGTAAATTTGAGCAATATGTTGCGTGGAGAAATTAAAAAATATTATTTAAAATCGAATCATGAAAAAATACATCGCTTTCCTCCGTGGAATCAACATTGGAAATATCAGAATTAAAATGCCTGATTTGACAACGGCTTTTAAAAATATGGGTTTTAAAGCAGTTAAAACGTATTTACAAACAGGAAATGTGGTCTTTGAATCGGATAAAACGATAACAGCAATAAAACCTCTTTTAGAAAATGGGCTTTCGGAAACCTTTCATTATGAAGCATTTGTTTTGTTGTATGATTTTGATTTATTAGCAGAAATAATCGCTCAATATCCGCACGAAAGAAGCGAAAATCATCATGCTTACGTAGTTTTTGTTGATAACGAAATCATTTTTGAAGAGCTAAAAAGCATGGCAGAAAGTACCAATGAACCGATTATGTCAGGCAATCATGTGATTTATTGGAAAGTTGTCAAAGGGGAAAGTTTAGAAACGCCTTTTGCCAAAATTATTGCCAAAGCAAAATATAAAAAAAACACGACCGTCCGAAATATCAATACCCTTGAAAAGATGATTGAAGGCTGAAGGTCTCCAATTCTCATTTAAAGATTATGAATGAAAATTAAATTATTATATTTGTAATAAACTATTACACAGCATTTTACCTTTTTTATTTATACTATTTTATACATTCACAAAACTCGAATTAACATGAAAAAAATTACCTTATTTTTCGGATTATTACTCACCTTCGGGGCGTTTCAATCCGTAAATGCTCAGTCTTCCATTGATGATATGGTGAAGGAATGGGAAAGAGCAAAAACCTATACAAAGGAATATTTGGATGCCATGCCAGAGAGTGGTTATGCCTTGAAACCAACACCTGAAATGCGTTCATTTGCTCAACAAATGTTACACTTAACGGATGCAAATTATGGACTTTCTTCGGCGGCAACGGGTGAAAAAAGCCCAATAGCTCAAGGAGAATCAGAGAAAACTACGGATATTTCAAAAGAGAATGTTACGAAATTAGTGATAGCAGGGTATGATTTTGTGATCAGTGGCATAAAAAAAATGACTGCTGCGCAATTGAACGAAAGTGTGAAAGTTTTTGGCCGATTTGACATGACAAAAGGAACTGCTTTGAACAAATGCTTTGAACATCAAACGCATCACCGAGGACAAACAACGGTTTATATCCGTTTGGCAGGGGCAAAACCACCACAAGAGAAATTATTTTAATGATTCTTGCATTACATACAAATAGGACTTTCTTCAATGGAAAGTCCCATTTTCGTTTATTAGAACCCTTTTGCCAACAAAGTGGAGATTGAGAATTTATCCATTATTTTGCAACATTAAGATTTTAAAGACTTGCGCATTTGATGAATAAACTGGTTTAGCAACACTATTGAACAATAATCTTGACATTTTGTACTATAATATCCCAAAAATGCATCTGCAATTGCAACCTATCATGGTTGATTTTATCGCACTTCTATCAAAAGTGATTTCACTGACAAAACTGCCTCCGAAAACAACCCTAATCTAACGCCTCAACCTAATAACAACCGTCGTATTTTCAACAGTCCTGAGCAGGCAAATGGTTGGGACGTAGAACCTACTTATAATGAAATATACGTACAATTTTCAAAGAGATTTCTGGAAGAATATCACTTTTTGTTCAAAAAATACCTTAATTATGGGGAATACGAAGCCTTCTATTTGACAGAGAAAGAAGAACAGAAAATCAGAAAGATTTTTGAATTGATACTTCCTTATTATAACGGTATTTTGCTATATTCACGTGTTAGTTGAAGCCTTTTATAATCGACAATTTTCGACCCATCCAAAACAAGACAACCTAATTTTGTCTGACTTTCAGCAAGAGTTAAAACTACTCTATCATCAACCTATAAATCAAATACCGGTTTGTCTGATTCAGAGGCTTACCATGTTAGATAAAACATACCCTCAAAAATACATCAACACATAACTTATCCACAAATTCATTAACTTGCATCTGTGTTCAATCAACAGAACCAATTCATCAACAACCCCCACAAAACATGAAAAAAATATTACTCATTGGCGGATTTTTCTGCCTTTTTTCTTCCCTTTTATTGGCTCAAACGCCCACAAAACGCCCGCTAAAACCTTCTGATGTTTACCGTTTACAGAGTTTGGGCGACCCGCAAATTTCGCCCGATGGGAATTGGGTTGCTTACACACTTTCTTCGGTGGATTCGGTGAAAAATAAGCGTAATTCGGATATTTGGATGGTTTCTTGGGATGGAAAAGAGTCGATTCAACTCACGCATACACCCGATGGCGAATCGCAACCCCGTTGGAGTCCCGATGGAAAATATTTGTCTTTTGTATCCTCTCGAAGCGGATTGACCAGTAGCCAAATTTGGTTGATGGATAGACGTGGCGGTGAAGCCAAGCAATTAACGGATTTGAAAAAAGGCGATTTATCAGATTACGCATGGTCGCCCGATAGCAAAAAGATTGCTTTGGTGATGAAAACTTCAAGCGATACGTCAAAAGTGAAAACGCCGAAACCCATCGTACTCGACCGCTATAAATTCAAGCAAGATGTGGAGGGATATTTAACTAAAAAGCCTGTCCATTTATATCTGTACGACATTTCAACGAAAAAATTGGATACGCTCACGAAGGGAAATTACGATGAAAATTCCCCAAGATGGTCGCCTGATGGTTCGCAAATTGCCTTTTTGAGTAATCATACCGAGGACCCAGACCGCAATTCTAATGCTGATATTTGGGTAATTGATGCCAAACCAACCGGCCAAATGAAACAAATTACCACTTGGACGGGCAGAGATTTTTCACCAGAATGGAGCCCAGATGGTAAGCAAATTGCGTATCTGAGAACCACTTCTTCAGAAAATTACATCATGTACGACCAATCAATTTTGTGCATGATTTCAAAAGACGGTGGTGAACCAAAATTATTGACAAAATCATTGGATAGACCCGTTGGCAGTCCTCAATGGACAAAAGATGGTGCCTCAATTATGGCATTGGTAACGGATGATAGAACTAAGTATGTAGCTCAATTCAGCGTTTCGGACGGTAAAATGACAAAAATTGCCAGTGGAAATCGTAGTTTCAATGCTTTAGAAAAACATCCATCGGGCAGTTTCTTGGCAACCATGAGCGACTCACAAACGCCAAATGAAATTTATGTATTAGAAAATGGAAATCCACGTCGTTTAACGAAACATCAAGACGATTTTTTAGCAAATTTAAATTTAGCTTCGGTTGAAGGATTTACCTCAAAAAGTAAAGATGGAGCAACAGTTTCTAATATTTTATATCGTCCATTCAATGCGGTAAAAGGTGTAAAATTACCAACCATTTTCTTTATACACGGTGGTCCAGTAGCACAAGATGAATTTAGTTTTGATATGTCTCGGCAAATGTTAGCGGCTTCGGGTTATAATGTTGTGGCAGTCAATTATCGTGGCTCAAATGGTCGTGGACTGGATTTTTGTAAAATAATTTCGGGAGATTGGGGTAATAAAGAAGTCTTAGATATTTTGGGAGCCGCTGATTATGTGGTTCAAAATGGCATTGCCGAACCCGAAAAATTGGGCATTGGTGGATGGAGTTACGGCGGTATTTTGACAGATTATACCATTGCTTCAGACACCCGTTTCAAAGCGGCTTCGAGTGGGGCGGGCGTGGCAATGGTTTCGTCAATGTACGGGGTTGACCAATATATTTTGCAGTATGACAATGAATTAGGCTCGCCGTGGAAGAATTTTGATAAATATGTGGCATTATCTTACCCATTTCTAAAAGCTGACCGTATCAAAACGCCCACGCAATTTATGGTGGGTGAAAGTGATTTTAACGTGCCATCGGTGGGAAGTGAGCAAATGTATCAAGCCTTTAAATCGTTGGGAATTCCAACTGAATTGATTATTTATCCAGGACAATTTCACGGAATAACCAATCCAAGCTTCCAAAAAGATCGTTTTGAACGTTATTTGACTTGGTTTAACAAATATTTGAAGAATGAGGTGAAGTAGTAGGTAGTAAGCAATTTGCTTTGTAAATATCAATTCTTTTTATCAGAATCTTATTACAGTTTTTGAAAAAATTAAAAGGCTATCAATTTCTCATTACAAGAAAATGATAGCCTCTTTTTATTGCATACTGCTTACTTTATTGTCCATCACCCCAAATCCAAGCACGCCCCAATTCCAATTCTTTTCTTAAATTTTGTTTAATGAAAAATTCACGGGTTGAGTAATAATCTAATTTTTTGGCAGGAATTTGGTCAACATTTGCCAATCCATAAAGCATCATTGACGTATAGCGAACGGTGTTTAGCATTTCATCTTTTTTAACCAACTCAAATTGGTCACAATTGGCGTGATAACAGCCTAAAGCTTCGGGCGCAATGCCGCCAATGGGTGATGCCGTGGGAATCCCTTCCAACATAAAGCTCTGATGGTCAGAGTGTAATCCTGCTTGATTGATGATATTATTTTTATAGGAAGGTTCAATTTTTTTCATTAATTCACCCATCTTCGTAAACATCGGAATCATTTCCGCTCGTCCTGAAGTGTTGAAACCGTTAGCATTATTTGCCATATCGAGGTTTATCATGAACACTACTTTCTCGATTGAATTATTCTTTTTGCTTCGTTCAATCATGGCTTTTGAACCCAATAATCCTTCTTCCTCGCCCATAAACATGACGAATTCTATGGTTCGTTTTGGCTTCAAATTTAAGGCTTTAAAGGTTCTGGCAATATCCAAAATTGAAAACGAACCAATGCCATTATCAATCGCTCCCGTGGCTAAATCCCAAGAATCAAGATGTCCGCCAATGATGATTTTTTCATTTTTTAGATTTTTATCACTTCCTTTAATAGTAGCTACAACATTGCGAGATTTTATCACTTTGCTAAAATTCTTCATGTCAATCATGGCCAATAAATTAGGCTCATCGCTTATCCATGCTCGTATTTGCATACCACTTTCGAGTGATATACACACCGCAGGAATTGAAATCAACCCTCCCGTAACCGATGCAGTGCCTGTGAGCAAAACATTTCCTTTTACGGTATTGACAAAAATTACCCCAATTGCCCCGTATTCAATTGCTAAGGCAGTTTTTTCAGAACGGTGCAAATTTCGAGTACCTTTAATGGGCGGTAACAATCCAATATTTACCATCGCAATTTTACCGACTAATTGCTCTTTAACCGCTCTGAAATCAGGCTCCAAGCCATTTCCAACGTCCACAATATCACCTTTGATTTTTGATTCAACGGGAGTCATGGCTAATGCTACTACTTCAAGATCTTGGAAATTATCACTTTTTCGAGGAGCAATTGCCAAAGTAACGGTATCTCTCGACCACGCTTCTACTTGAAAAGGTTGATATTTTACATCCTTAATTTCGTAAGATTTTAGCAAATTATACGTATATTCTTCGGCACGTTTTCCGTTGGCACTTCCCGTCAAACGGTGTCCAATCGTTTTGCAAGCATCTCCCAAAGTTTCGTAAGCACGACTGTTGGCAAGAACTTCATCATTAATTCGATGAAATACCTCAATTAATTCATCATCATCACTTTGAACGGGCAAATATGCGGCGGTTGAAACGAGAAGAATTAAAATAAAAAATCCATAAACTTTTATTTTCATTAGATATGGTTCTGAATTAGGAAATATTCCGAAATTTACGAAAAAAGTTGATATGTGGATGTATATAATTTGGATGGCTCAAAATTATAAATCAAAAGGATAAAAAGCGGGAGTAAGTGCTAAGCATCTGAATAATTTTTAGGTTGTAATATGTATTTTAAAACCAATCAAATAATCATTTTTATAAATTACTTTTGTAAACATCACAGCGTATTCTGTTGTGAAATTTCTAAAAATAACCGCTAAAATAATTTTAGGATTATTAATTTTAATCCTCATTTTCTTGGCCTGTACCATTGCTCCAGTCGATTGAATAGATTATCATCAAATGGAATATTTCAAGCAAATGAATGATTAAAATAAATTCCTGTGAAAGTCTATGAACTGGTACGGCTCACAAAACGGAATCTATTTTCAAGACACTATACAGAAGATTTTAAAGAAGATTTAGTCATTTATCGCAAAGGCACGACGATGAAAAGTTTCTTACAGCCTTTGTCGTTAAAACAATCAATTTTAAGCATAAAATAATACGCTAAACAAAATTTTATAAGTAAATTGCGACCTAATTCAACAACAGAACAAAAACATCACCATAAATCATCCTTATAGAAAACCACTAATTAAGAAATTTATTACATTTTCTGTATTAACTATGACAATTATGTGTTTACAATAATATGAACTATCAACCATCAGACTATCTTCCCGTTCTCGTACAAATCGGTGCAGCTTTAGCATTTATTGTTGCCACGATGCTTGCAACCCACTGGCTCGGGCCAAAACGCAGTAGCAAACTCAAAGACGATGTTTTTGAATGCGGTATCGAATCAATCGGAGATGCCCGTACACCAATCTCAGTAAAATATTTCTTAGTTGCCATATTATTTGTACTATTCGATGTAGAGATTATTTTTATGTATCCTTGGGCTGTAAATTTCATGGGTTGGATAAAATCTTCATCAGTTTTAGCAATGGATATGTTTATAGAAATGATTGTTTTTATGGGATTACTATTGGCAGGATTTATTTACGTCATCAAAAAAGGCGTTTTAACTTGGGAGAAATAGGGTGTACGCTGATTCTCCAGAACCGGTTGACAAACAATAAAAAACATAAAACCTTTCTACAAAACGGGTTGTTAAATAGACAAAAATAGTCAGTTTAAATACTGATAAAATACAATGAGCGATAGAATAATAAAAACAGTTGATGCCCCCGCTGGGCTTGAAGGACAAGGTTTCTTCGCTGGAAAATTAGACGATTTTGTAGGACTTGCTCGTGCTAATTCACTTTGGCCACTTCCTTTTGCTACTTCGTGTTGTGGAATTGAATTTATGGCAACGGCGGGTTCTCATTACGATATTTCACGATTTGGTTCTGAAAGAATGTCATTTTCAGCCCGCCAAGCGGATATTTTAATGGTTATGGGAACAATTTCTAAAAAAATGGGGCCTGTTCTCAAACAAGTTTACCTACAAATGGCAGAACCACGTTGGGTGCTTTCAGTGGGTGCATGTGCTTGTTCTGGTGGTATTTTTGATACCTATTCAGTTTTGCAAGGCATCGACAGAATTATTCCTGTGGATGTGTACGTGCCAGGTTGTCCACCACGTCCCGAACAAATTTTGGATGGCTTCATGCAAATTCAAGAAATTGCAAAATCTGAACAAAGAAGACGCAGAGAATCAGACGAATATAAAACCCTTTTGGCTTCTTACGGAATAGAATAAGTTAAAAATGAGCAACGAACAAATAGCACAAGATTTAGTAGCACAATTTGGCGAAGAAAGAATCTATGGCATTGTAGAAAATTACGGACTTTTGAACGTAACCACTACCACCAAGACGATTATTCCCTTGATGCACTATTTATACCAGCATCCCACATTCAAATTTCAATTTTTGACTGATATAGCAGGAATTCACTTTCCACAAGTTCCAAGTCACGAGTTTGGAGTGATTTACCATTTACATAGTCTCGAAAATAACGTAAGGTTAATCATTAAACTTTACGTTACCAGAGAAGACATCGCCGTGCCAACCCTTACAGGTTTATACGCAAGTGCCAACTGGATGGAGCGTGAAGCCTTTGATTTCTATGGAATTACCTTCACAGGACATCCAAAAATGGAAAGAATCCTGAATATGGAAGATATGGATTACCACCCAATGCGTAAAGAATATCCATTGGAAGATGCCACCCGTGAGGATAAAGTTGATGCTTTGTTCGGTAGATAAAAAATTAAATTATGGCTGAAATAGCATTAGTGTCAAACCCACACGTAGGGTTAACAAAGACATACGAAAATAAAAAATATGTGAACGACCTAACGACTTTGAACTTAGGTCCAACACATCCTGCCACGCACGGAATTTTCCAAAATATCTTAACGATGGATGGAGAAACCATTATTGATGCAGAACAAACCGTTGGCTACATTCACCGTGCCTTTGAAAAAATCGCAGAACGTCGTCCTTTTTATCAACTCACTACTTTAACTGACCGTATGAACTACTGTTCGTCGCCCATTAATAACATGGGATGGCATTTAACAGTAGAAAAATTGCTTGGTATCGAAGTACCCAAAAGAGCCCAATACATCAGAGTAATTATGATGGAATTAGCTCGCATTGCCGACCACTTGATTTGTAACTCAATTTTGGCAGTGGATACAGGTGCTTTGACGGGTTTCCTATACGTAATGCAATGGCGTGAACACATCTACGAAATTTACGAGGAAATGTGTGGCGCAAGATTAACGACCAACATGGGGCGTTTTGGAGGAATGGAACGTGATTTATCAAAAGAAGCTATTCGTAAAATCAACATTTTATTAGATGACTTTCCAAAGGGTTTATTGGAGTTTGAAAGTTTGGTGAAGCGTAACCGTATTTTCATGGATAGAACTCAAAACGTAGGTGTAATATCCGCAGAACGGGCTTTAAATTATGGTTTCACAGGACCAAACTTAAGAGCAACGGGTGTAGATTATGATGTACGTGCCATGAACCCATATTCATCTTACGAAGACTTTGAATTTGAAATACCAGTAGGAACAAAAGGCGACACTTATGACCGTTTCTTGGTTCGTGGTGAAGAAATGTGGCAAAGTTTAAGTATCATCAAGCAGGCCTTGCAAAATCTTCCAGAAGGCGCTTTCCACGCCGATGCACCCCATTATTATTTGCCAGAAAAACAACAGGTTTATGGTAATATGGAAGCATTGATTTATCATTTCAAAATTATTATGGGCGAAATTGATGCTCCCGTTGGAGAGGTTTATGAGTCCGTAGAAGGTGGAAATGGCGAATTAGGATTCTATTTAGTATCAGACGGAGGCAGAACGCCATACCGTTTGAAATATCGTCGTCCAAGTTTTATTTATTATCAAGCATTCCCCGAAATGATTGTCGGCACAACGCTTTCAGATGCCATCGTAACACTGTCTTCGTTGAACGTAATTGCTGGGGAATTAGATGCTTAATTTCTAAAAAAAGGAGGTTTATCATGGTCAGAACTCACGATTGGGGATACTTAGCAGCAACATCGCACTATGTATTGGCAAAGGAAATTAAATTTTCTTTGCAAGAAGGAGATCTGGAAGATGCCCTCGTAGGATTAGATGAATTAATAGATAGTATGTCAAAAATTGCGATTCGAGAGATGAGAAGCCATCTGCTTATCATCATGATTCATCTTTTGAAATGGAAACATCAACCTCAAAAACGTAGTTGGAGTTGGAAAATAAGTATATCAAATGCACGGGATGAAATTGAGGAAGTTCAAGAAGAAACGCCTTCGGTTACTAAAAAAACAATTGAATTAGAGTGGGATAAAGTTTTTTTAAAAGCTATCAGAAGAGCGTCAGAAGAAATGAAATTAACGGATGACGAAGAAAGAAATTTTAAACCTGAAATGTTGACTTGGGAAGAAGTTTTTGAAAAAATATACTATTTTGAAGATGAAGATTAATGTTTTCAAATAAATCATTAAATACTTGATTATTATACATTTACGTAAATCGAATATCGAACATCGTAAAAATTTAAAAATGACCAATACGCAAACCATACAATTTCCAGCTTCAACGTTGGATAAAGTTCACGAAATAATTAAGCGTTATCCAGAAGGAAAACAAAAATCAGCTTTATTACCTATCCTGCATTTAGCCCAAGCCGAATGGAAATGGTGTTCGCCCGAAGTAATGGACTATGTGGCTGGTTTACTGAAGCTTAGCCCAGTGGAAGTTTATGAAGTGGCTTCATTTTATACAATGTTTCATCTCGAACCCGTTGGAAATCACGTGATTGAATACTGTCGTACTGGCCCTTGTTGTTTGATGGGAGGGGTGGAAGTTTACGACCATTTGAAAGCAAAATTAGGAATTGAAACGGGAGAAACTTCTGCCGATGGCAAGTTTACCATTAAAGAAGTTGAATGTTTAGCTGCTTGTGGTTGGGGACCCGTTTTCCAAATTCGTGAGCAATTTTATATGAATTTGACTACTCAAAAAGTTGATGAAATAATTGAGGAGTTATCAAAATAGTTAATGCTGAAATTATGCCAATGAAGATTGCTTTTTAAAGTAAATACTAAAGGCGAAATAGATAAAGAATACACGGATTACAACATGAAAATATTAACCGAACATATTGACGTTCAAGGTATTGAAACCATTGACGTTTTCAGAAAACATGGTGGTTATGCTGCCGTAGAGAAAGCCATTAAGAAAATGACTCCCGATGAAGTTACTGAGGAAGTAAAAAAATCAGGGCTTCGTGGACGTGGTGGTGCAGGCTTTCCAATGGGAATGAAATGGTCGTTTTTGGCAAAACCAGAAGGTGTGCCTCGTTACTTAGTTTGTAATGCTGACGAATCAGAACCTGGAACTTTTAAAGACCATTATTTGATGATGAAATCCCCTCATACTTTAATTGAGGGTATGATTGTTTCATCTTATGCGTTGGGTGCAAATACTTCTTACATTTACATTCGTGGAGAATTAATGTATGTGGCAACCATCCTTGAAAAAGCAATCCAAGAAGCAAAAGATAAAGGATTGTTGGGTAAAAATATATTGGGTTCAGGTTATGACCTTGAACTTCACGTGCAATTAGGCGGAGGAGCGTATATTTGTGGAGAAGAAACCGCTTTATTAGAATCATTAGAAGGAAAAAGAGGAAATCCACGAAATAAACCACCATTTCCAGCAGTGAAAGGTTTGTGGCAATGTCCTACGGTAGTAAATAACGTAGAATCAATTGCGGCAACTTCTTGGATTGTGAATAATGGAGGAGATGAATACGCTAAAATTGGTATTGGTCGCTCGACGGGTACAAAATTAATTTCTGTTTCTGGACACGTTCGTAAGCCAGGAGTTTATGAATTGCCTTTGGGATTATCAGTTGAAGATTTTATTTATTCGGATGAGTGGTGTGGAGGTATTAGAGCTGGACATAAACTGAAAGCCGTTGTGGCAGGAGGTTCGTCTGTGCCAATCCTACCAGCAGAATTAATCTTGAAAACGACCAACGGTGAAAATCGTTTAATGACTTACGAATCACTTTCAGATGGTGGTTTTGCCACAGGAACGATGTTGGGTTCGGGAGGATTTGTGGTAATGGACGAAACAACTTGTATTGTTCATAATACTTTAACGTTTGGACGTTTCTATCACCACGAATCGTGCGGACAATGCTCGCCATGTCGTGAAGGAACGGGTTGGATGGATAAAGTTTTATACAGAATTGAACACGGAAAAGGTCGTCAAGAAGATATTGATTTATTGGTGGACGTTGCTAAGAAAATAGAAGGAAATACCATTTGTCCATTGGGAGATGCTGCCGCTTGGCCAGTTGCCGCTGCGATTCGTCACTTTCGTGATGAATTTGAATGGCACATCAATCATCCAGAAAAAGCTACCCAAAAAGGTGCGGTTTTCATGCGTGAAGGAGCGAGTTGGTCGTTATAATTTG
>JBBAKY010000073.1:0-18844 GCA_040403295.1 Arcicella sp. | reverse complement strand
ACTTAATCAATAAATCTATTTTAAAAAATAACAAAAGTGGAAACATTTTACTGAAATATGTTGAACTTTTTCGTCAACGAATAATTATGATTTTAATGGCTGGTTCACTTTTACTAACTGCCGCAGGAGTGGCCATTTCAAGAGGTGTTTTTTACAAAGAATTAATGTTAGTTGATCGATATTTGCTGTATTCGGTAGTGAGTATTGATGTGGTTTATTTACTATTTATCATGTTTTCGGAGGGCAAAATTCGGCAAGTTATTGGTATTATTTCTTTGCCTTTGAGCTTAATTTTTTGTTTACATTCCTACTACAAAGCCATTCCGCAAGTACTATTTTACGAACGTTCGCACGAAGCAGATATTTATGATTTAAAACATCATCGAACCACAAACAACAAAATGTTTGGATTTTCGCCCCAATCTTTGGCCTTGTTTGAACAATCTTTACAAAGAAAAATTTATCAATTTCCTAAAAGCAGATTTGACACCTTAGAAAATATTTTAGCAGAACCACTTAACAATCAATCATTTAAAAATATAAATCTTAATTTTTCTTTCCTCAATAAAGTAAATGATGTTTACGGTGGCGTTAAAATATTGTACTTCAACAATCAAGATTTTTATCTATCAGAAAAAAATCTTGACAACACTTTTTTTGTGGTGCTAAAAAATGAACAAACAGATGAAACTTTTTTGATTTATCCGCAACGCCCGTGCCTTATACGGAAAGATTTTTTACGTACTCGCCAACTGTTTAGTCCTGGTTTTGTTACCATGATTCAGCAGGATTGTGTGAAGCGGGGATATTACAGAATTGGACTTTTGGTTTTTGAAAATGAGAAGGCAGATTTGAGATATACCCAACAATATGCCCGCATCAAAAACACAAAAATGATTGATTGGATGCAGTCTTTTGGGTATTATTAAAAATACTTAAAAACCCCTGATTTACCATTTCCAGCATCCATTTCATATTTTAACATTATCTGATGAAAGCCTTGCGATGAAATTGTATTTGAATAGCCAGACCCTGAAAAATCATAAGAATAACTTATATGTATTTTTTTTAACTGAACCTGCAATGAACCTAAAATCGAGGTATTTGTTGAATTGTCTGAACCTGTATTTTGATACCAAATACCAATACCAAATTTGTCATTTATCCAGCCCGTTGCGTTTAAATCGAAGTCTGTTTTACCGCCCAAATTAGTGGATTGTTTTCTGACTAAAGCGCCCGTTTTGATTTTAAAGTCATCATCAATCGTAAAAACGTATCCGCCTGTTATAAAAATTGGTCGATTATAATTATCTGAAGCATTGACATTTAGCATCGAAACACCAAAATAAGCGTCATCATTATTATAGTAAATTCCTGCTCCGTAACTTGAATTGAAGGTAGTATTACCCGAACTTCCAGTTCCCAAACTGAAAGTAATGGGTACTTGTGTAACGCCTAATTGAACGCCGATGGCTAATTTTCCGTCATTGGGAAGTGTCAGACGGTAAGCATAATTTCCGTAAAGTCCTAAGTTACCATACACCCCTGCGCCGGATAAACCTCCTTGGGTTTGGGCATTATACGCCTGAAAGCCGATTGCCATGCGGTCATTAGCAATGGGCATATCAAAATTAAAATATTGTTGTGTGGTTGTGGCGGCACCCAAAGGGCCAAAGAGCGGTCTTGTACGATAAATTCCCGAAATACTAATCACCTCACGACTACCTGCATAAGCGGGATTGACGTTAAGGGGCATAAACGGATAGGTAATATACATTTGGTCTTGCTGTGCAAACGTTGTGAATGCTTGCGTGAAGATGAGAACTGTAAATAAGAATTTCAACGTATGTTTCATGGTTTCGTTTTTCTTTGAATCCACAATTTACGAAAAAAGCCTTGTTCTGATATCCAGAACAAGGCTTTTTATAGATTGATATTTTTATAAAATCTAAAACCGCAACAATTACCATTTGAAATTAAACCGATTTTCTATATTTAAATTTAAAGAACAAAATTACACATGATAATAAAAGCGTTATTGAGTTCGCCGCAATGACAGGAACTGCCTGAGATTGTATTCCGTAAACCAACCACATCACGACACCCGCCGTAAAAAGTAAGAACATGGCCAACGACACGTCTTCTGCTGATTTTGTTTTGTAGATTTGAATCACTTGGGGAACGAACGCTATCGTTGTTAAAATTCCCGCTATGTATCCTAATGTTTCCATAAGTATTTGTATTTAATGAGCTTTCCGCTTTGTAGCTCGTGGTTATTAATTGCTTTATTCTGATGTAAAAATAACGGAAAAGTTATATACCATGTTGAATTTTATCGAAAATTCTTTAAATAGTACAATAATTAATTTATATAAACAAATACAAAAATCATTTGTATTTAAAAGTTCTCAAGATCCACACTTATTAAAGACAAAATAACCTCCCGATAGCCCCGCATCTGATATCGCTACATTTAAAGTAAATTGGAAGTACAATATATTTCCAACATCAGATTTCACTCAATTCTCGAAATTCACGCATGAAAAAAATACTGCTATCTCTTACTTTCTGTATCACTTTTGTCGTCTCAAAAGCACAAAATACGGTTGGTATATTTGAAAACCATACGGATATTGGACCCGTAAAAACCGCAGGAACCGCCAATTATGATAATTCTTCGAAAGTTTACACGCTCACGGGTTCGGGTGAAAATATTTGGTTCAAAAAAGATGAATTACATTTGGCATACAAAAAAATCAAAGGAGATTTTATCCTCACAACCCAACCAAATCTTATTGGAAAAGGCACAGATTTACATCGAAAATCGGGTTGGATGGCTCGCACCAGTACGGATACGAGTGCGGCAATGGTTTGCTTGACCGTTCACGGCGATGGTTTGACGGCATTTCAATTTCGGAAGAAAAATGGGATGAATATCGAAGAAATAAAAATTCCCATCATCGGTGCCGAGATTTTACAATTGGAACGTCGGGGAAGAAGTTACTTTGTCGCAGTTGCCAAATCAGGCAATCCTTTCTGGTCGGTGGAAGTACCCGATTTTGATTTTCCAGAAGAATTATTCGTTGGACTCTTTATTTGTTCACACAATAAAAATGTGGTTGAACAAGCAACATTTACGAATACCAGAATTTTCATGGCCGTTAAATAAACAATCCTTAAATTTGATGTGTACAAACATTAATAATAATAATATCAATGACTTATTTAGCAAATCCTAATCGTTACGATTCTTCGGGCGATAATGCGATGGAATACCGCCGTTGTGGCAATAGTGGATTAAAATTACCCGCCATTTCTTTGGGATTATGGCACAATTTCGGGGGCATAGATATCTTTGAAAATTATCGAGACATCCTCAGAACAGCCTTTGACCGAGGAATTACCCATTTTGATTTAGCTAATAATTATGGTCCCCCTCCTGGTTCGGCAGAGGAAAATTTTGGGATGCTTTTCAAAAAAGATTTTCTACCCTATCGTGATGAACTCATTATTTCTTCAAAGGCGGGCTACTTAATGTGGGATGGGCCTTATGGCGAATGGGGTTCAAGAAAGTACTTGATTGCAAGTTGCGACCAGAGTTTAAAGAGAATGGGCTTGGATTACGTCGATATTTTTTACTCACATCGCCCCGACCCAAATACGCCACTGGAAGAAACAATGGGAGCCTTGGATAGTCTGGTTCGTCAAGGAAAAGCTTTATATGTTGGCATTTCCAACTACTCGGCTGAGGATACCAAAAAAGCGGTTGAAATTTTAAAAAGATTAGGTACGCCTTGCTTGATTCATCAACCCAAATATTCTATGTTAGAGCGTTGGGTTGAAGGCGGTTTGATGGATGTTTTGGGAGATGAAGGGGTAGGTTGCATACCATTTTCACCTTTGGCACAAGGACTTCTGACCGATAAATACCTAAAAGAAATTCCTTCGGGTTCGAGAGCAACATTTGCTCATGGAGCACTATTACATGAACAAATTACGCCAGCATTAATCCAGAAAATCAAAAAATTAAATGATATAGCCCAAGAACGTGGACAAACTTTAGCCCAAATGGCATTGGCTTGGCTCTTGAAAGATCAGCGAGTTACGTCCGTTTTGATTGGTGCCAGTAGAGTTTCGCAGTTATTGGATTCTTTGGAATGTTTGAAGAATAAGAAGTTTTCGGAGGAAGAATTAGGGAAAATTGAGGGGATTTTGGCATAATTGGATTAACTATTGAAGCATTACCTTCCTAAAAAAATACCTTTACGGTTAAATTTTTGGGAAGGTTTTTACTTTCAAAACACATTCCTCCTCCGACGAGAAACGGGTAAAATAGTATTATCTGACAGCATGACAAAATCTCGTCCAATTTCTACAATAAATTTTCGATTCACCAAGTGCTTACGACTTACCCGCACGAAGTTATCTGATTGAATTTTCCCTTCAATTTCCGACAATGTTTTGGCAAGTACTTTTTTACTTGAATTGATAGCATAATGAATCCAAGTGTAATTGATATCGCCCTCGAAGAAGAGAATTTCGTTAGAAAAAACCGTTGTATGTCGGCCCAAAATAATGGGATTTCCGAAGTAATTAGCAGTAATATTCATCGACTTATGGCTATTAATTTTGAGGTAAATAATTGTTATACAAATATTTACCATTTAATCACCAAAAGTCAAGGGTAAAAAGACGGTATCGCAAGGGGTATTTTTACGGTATTTATTCAAACGAAAAAGTTTGAGTATTAATTCTGAACTAAAACCCCATTATTTACAGAATAAAAATAAGAATTTCCTCCCGAAAATGTCCACGTTGACGCATTAAATGAACCGTTTCCAGTAGCACTACCCGTAATTTTATACGCTTTCACGGCTTGATTATTCCTTTGCCAGTTCAATGAAGTTCCACTCACACAGGTTTCTGCTCCCAAAGTATTATTTTGCAAAAAATACGCTTGATTCGTTCCGTAAACCTTTCCCATGCCGTTTTCATCAAGGCAAACAGCCGTTTTCTCATCCACTCCAATGCCTTTAACCGTAGAATTCCCAAAATCTTTCATCATTTTGGCTAAAAAAGTAATATGTCTGCCCTGACGGTCACGCTGCGTATAGTGAGAATCTGTAATGGTATTTTGCATAAACGGCGAGGTTATAAAATCACTTTGTCCCAAGTTCATGAATTTGTTATAAGGGTCGCTTAAAGCTTGGACAGAAGTAATCGTTCTTTCCGAAGCATTGAAATAAGTGCCACCCAAAATAGCACATCCCGCACTGGTACCACCCACGGTAACGAGTTTGGTATTTATCAAATAATTGATGGCGTTTTCGACGGGCGAATCTTTCCAAAAATTGACATAATTCCACTGGTCACCACCTGCAATAAATAAGGCTTCGGCATTTCTAATTTTTTGCTCAACACTGGCTAAATTAGCTTTTTCTCGGCTATCAATAATTAAACTTTCTACCGAATTAACCCCTACCATATTATACATGTACGCATAATAACCATCCGCTCCACTCGCTCGGATTACGACCACATCACCACCACCGCTTCTGGTCAAAAACCAACGAATGGCAGCTTCAACATCGGTACTGCCACCCACTAATAATAATCCACCTTGCGTTTTGGTAGTTACATCGTCGGCACTACCCGTGAGATACGAAACAACCTTGGGATTAAGTGGAGCATTTTTCCATGAGAAAAAGGATGATACGTAAAATAAAACAAATGTTAATAGTATTTTCATTGTGCCAAAGGTATTTTAATTATTAATGAAGCCATAAGTTATGTTTTATCCATCATAAACAATCCTTAAAATTTGCCAAAAGTATATCATAGACCGTAAATTTTCATAAATTCGCTTATAAAAAGAACTTTATAAGCTTGTTCAGTTTTTATGAAAAGAGTCATTCAGAGATAAAATAAATTTGAAGAAATGAAGCTATTTTTCGGAACTTTGTGAAATAGGTAAACAGTTCAAGATTTTGATAAAGCAAATCACTAAAAATGACCGATTATATTCTAAGAATTGATTGTCCTGATGAAAAAGGACTTGTCCACAAAATTACAGGCGTGCTATTTTTTAATAACCTCAACATCGAGCGTACCGATGAATTTGTGGACGTTGAGAACAATCTTTTTTTCATGCGAGTAGCCTTTTCGGGTATTTGCGACCCTGTGAAAATTGGAGATAGTTTGCGGGGAATTTTACCCGATACTGCCAACATTGACTTATCAACCAAGCAGGTAAAAGACGTAGTCGTTTTAGTAACGAAAGAACATCATTGTCTTTCGGATTTATTGATTAGAAACCAGTTTAAAGACTTGCCTTTCAATATTTTAGCGGTGGTTGGCAATCATGATATTCTACGAGATTTAACCGAAAAATTCAATATCCCATTCCATCATTTACCCGCCGAAAACATTACTCGTGCCGAACACGAAAAACAGATTGAAGAATTAGTCAAAAGCTATTCACCTGATTATCTGATACTTGCCAAATTCATGCGTATCCTAACTTCGGAATTTACCACAAAATTCAACAAGAGAATCGTTAATATTCATCATTCTTTTTTACCCGCTTTTATCGGAGCAAATCCCTACAAACAAGCGTACCAACGTGGTGTAAAAATTATTGGAGCAACGGCTCATTTTGTCACGGACGATTTGGATGAAGGACCAATTATTTTCCAAGATATCACCCCTGTTAATCACACAAAAAATGCCTTAGAAATGGCCCAAGCTGGCCGAGACGTGGAGAAAATTGTATTGGCAAAAGCTTTGAAATTAGTATTGGAAGATAGAGTATTTATTCATGGGAATAAGACGATAATATTTGAATAAACAAATGGCACGCAGTCACTGAAGAGCTTATCACCCTTTCAAAGGCTTCAACAAATACTCTAATCCATTCAATTTAATTTCGTATAAAGTCTCCAAAAGCATTCCCAAACGCCCTTTTGGAAAGCCTTGATTATAAAACCAGACAAGATAAGGCTCTGGCAAATCACAAAGAATACGTCCTTTATACTTCCCAAAAGGCATTTGCATTTTGGCTAATTCTTGAAGAATATTTGAATCAAATTGCTCGAAATTTACGGCTTCCATTTGTTTGTGGTTTATGGGATTACGAGTAAATTTAACAAGAATTCTCCAATTCTGAATCAAGTATTTAATTCCTTCCTATCTTTACTATCACAACAAACTAATATCACTTATATGAAAAAAATACTGTTTTATTCATTCTTTTTAACCGCTTTTCTTAGCCAATCAGTTCATGCTCAGAATGTTAAGATTGGCGATAACGATGGCAAAATTACTTTTGAAGAATACGAGCCAAAATCTACTTTGGTAACGCCTCAACATCCGCTCAAACGTGCCAAATTTCCGTTTATTGATGTTCATAATCATCAATGGGAAATGGATAGCCCCGAGAAAGTAACGAAGTTGGTAAAAGAAATGGACCAACTCAATATGGGTATGATGGTCAATTTGAGTGGTCGTGGTTGGGGAGGCGACGAAGCAAAAAGCAATGCAACGCTTTATAACCAAATACAATATACGCAAAAGAATTCCCCAAATCGTTTTTCAGTTTTTACTAACGTAGATTTCTCGAATATGGATGAAGCAAGTTGGACAGAAAAAGCGGTGACAAAATTAGCGGATGATGTAAAAAATCACGGCGCAAAAGGATTGAAAATCTATAAAAATTTAGGGTTAAACATAAAAGACCATGGCAAATTAGTAGCCGTTGATGATGCAAGAATTGACCCGATTTGGGCAAAATGTGGCGAATTAGGCATTCCAGTAATTATTCACACCGCCGACCCTGCCCCTTTTTGGCAACCTGTAGATTCGTATAATGAACGTTGGTTAGAATTGAAAACCCACAAAGAACGCAAAAGAGAAACCAGCAAAGGCGATTTTTCGTGGGAACAATTAATTGAACAACAGCACAATGTTTTCAGAAAACATCCAAAAACCACTTTCATCAACGCTCACATGGGTTGGTATCCGAATAATTTGGTAAAATTGGATAGTTTAATGGATGTTTTCCCCAATATGTACGTTGAAATCGGGGCAGTAATTGCCGAGTTGGGTCGCCAACCGAGGGCTGCGAAAAAGTTCTTTGAAAAACGTCAGGATAAAATTTTGTTCGGCAAAGACTCTTACATTCCCGATGAATATGAAACGTATTTTAGGGTTCTTGAAAGTGAGGATGAATATTTTCCTTACCACAAAAAATATCATGCTTTTTGGCGTATGTACGGCATTGGGCTTTCGGATGAAGTTTTGAAGAAAGTATATTATAAAAATGCCCTCAAAATTATTCCTGGCTTGGATAAAAGTAAATTTCCTGAGTGATTCATTCCTGTCATTGCGAGCTTGCGAAGCAATCTGTTTGCTTACGAGAATAGATTTTCAAACACCTTTTCTTCAATCCAACAGATTGCTTAGCAAGTTCGCAATGACAAGACTCAAAGGCTTTATAGCTTCATCAAAATCCCTTCCTCTACTGATTCATTCAAAAGGGCTTCTGTATAGTCCCAAATCAAGTAAGAGCCTTTTTTAATGCTTTTGGCTGTATCGAAAACTCTTTGATAATCAACATTATATTCTGCCCAAGTCCCCCCTTTATTTGAGGCATTTTGCAATAATGGTTCAAATCTATCCATTGATTTGGCAAACTTGGCTTCGTTGGTTTGTCCCGCTTCAAATTCTTCCCAAATACTAATAAATTCCTCGGCTTGTTCAGTGGGTAATATCCCAAAAATACGTTTTGCCGCAATGGTTTCTTCTTCCGTATTTGAGTGATTTTTAGTGGTATCGTGTAGGAAAACATCACCCGTATCAATCTCCACAATATCATGGATTAACACCATTTTTAGCACTTTCAGTACATCGATAGGTGTGTTTGAATATTCTGCCAAAACAATCGTCATCATTGCCAAATGCCAACTGTGTTCTGCATCATTTTCGTGGCGGTCGCTGTTGATTAATTTAGTTTTTCGTTGGATATACTTGATTTTGTCTATCTCCTTGATAAATGCTATTTGTTGTAATAGTCTTCCTGTTTGCATGGTTTATATATTGAATGCTATAACTGTTAAGTTTATAACCTGTTTTTTAGCTAAAAACTGCATACAAAAATAGCTGAATCTATCTAAAAAAGATAAATTCAGCTATTTTGCTTTATATTAATCCACAATTCAACAAAAAAATGCCCCAATCTTTCAACTGAGGCATTCATTATTTATTGAAATAATCCTTACTTATTTCAGTTGAATAACTTTAAATTCTGTACGACGATTGGCTGAATGCTGTTCTTCAGTACATTCTACACCATCGGCACATTCGTTCAACAATTGTGATTCACCGTATCCTATTGCTTCCAAACGGCTGGCTGAAATACCTTTTTTCATGAGATATTTAGCGACTGCTTTTGAACGTCCCTCTGATATTTTTTGGTTGAATTCAGTCGTTGCACGGCTATCGGTGTGTGAACGAATTTCGACTCGCATGTTTTTATAACGTTTCAACATTACGGCTAATTTGTCTAATTCACGAGAAGCATCAGCACGAATATTACATTTACCATAGTCGTAATAAATATTCTCAATCGCTACTACATCGCCTTCTTCAAACATACTCAAATTGGCATTGATTGTTTTTGGTCCACCTTTGCCCAATTTCTTAATTTTATTTCCTCTCGAACCAAAGTTATCTTTTGTAGCTTCAATCATATAATCACAGCCCTCGCAAATTTCAAATTGATAACGTCCATCAGCACCGGTCACGAAACTTTGTGTTGAGCCATCACATTCGTTTTTCAAGGTAACAGTTACACCACTCAAAGAACGTTTGTCTTTATTGGCGGTTACACGTCCACGAATGGTTTTCGTTGCTGGGCAAGGAATCGCATTTCCAGTCGTTTGTCCTTGATAACCAATAGCATTTCCATCAACTGGTGTACCCGTATCAGTAGCTGTGCCAGTCGTTGAAGAGCCTTCCGTGGTTGAAACTGCACTACTATCGGCTACTACTTCTTTAATTCTTGATAATGGAATGTCAATCGTTGTTTCTCCTTCTTTACAAGCAACCGTATTTGGCATATATCCTTCACGACTTGCTTTTAATTCACATTCTTTTCCTTCTTCTACACATATTTTGAAGGTTCCATTTGTATCGGTTTTCTTCATTTCTGTTTTACCGTCCATGATTACCGCAACATCGGCATTATCCAAAGGCATTTTTGATTCTGCATCATAAACAATCACCTGTACTTCTTCACAATCAGGTTTTTCGTCACATTCACGAGTGAAACGATAAATATCATCATCGGTTCCTCCACGTTTACGATTTGAAGATAAATAGCCCATTTTACGCTCGCCATCCGCAATGAAACCGAAGTCATCTTTGCTTGAATTTACGGGTGTACCCATGTTTTTGATTTTACCTTTTAATTTTGAACCGTCAATTAATTGAACGTAGAAAACATCCAAATCTCCCAAACCAGCATGACCGTCAGAAGAGAAATAAAGATTACCTCTTTCATCCACAAACGGGAACATTTCGTTTCCAACAGTATTAATTTCTGGACCTAAATTTACGGGTGTTCCGAAAGCTCCTGCATTATATTCAACCACGTATAGATCTGTTCCGCCAAAACCTCCAGGCATATCCGATACGAAATACATCAATTTATCGTCTTTTGTTAACGAAGGATGTCCCGTTGAATATTCGTTAGAATTGAAAGGAACTTCTTTAATATTATTCCATTGACCAGCACCTTTATCGTCGCCCGTATAAATTTTCAACTTGTTAATCTTATCCGAAGAAGTTTTGAATTTACCATTGTTGAAGTTATTACGAGTAAAAATAACTTTCTTACCATCGTTCGTGAATGTCATCGGACCTTCGTGATATTTGGTATTTAATGTTTTACTAAATTTCTGGGTTTTAGTTGCTGGATTTTCAGTATAGCCATATCCTTGGTAGATATTTGTTCCGCCAAATGTTCCCACTGTTCTTGAATCATTGGCAGTAGGAGAAGTATATTCATCCGAGCCTACTAAGCTTTCCGTACCTCTTGATTTGGATTTATTGGCATCTGCACCACCCAATCCTGCAGCAGATGCGGTCAATTGACTTACATCACTGAGGTAATACATATCCAAAAAACGAGAATTATCCCAAGAAAAAACACGTTTTAAACCCGTGCCTTCGGTACGTCCTGAATTGAAAACCAAACCATTTTTGTAATACATTGGACTGAAATCAGCCTTGTCGGAATTGATAGAAAGATAATCCACTTTGTAGCAAGCGGCATTTTTGTTCAATATCTCAACATTTTTATACAATTTTTGGAAACCGCCGCTTCTTTTGTCGGCAGATTCTACTTTTGCATATTTTTCGTAGGCATCCTGCGAGTCTTTATACTTACCGTTTGAAGCCAAAGCTTGGGCATAGTACAAATACACTTTCGAGGCGTCGCCCGAGAGTTGAGAACCACCGCTGATTAATTCTCTGTAAACTCGTTCTGAGTTTTGAGAGTCATGAATTTGACGATAGGCGTAAGCCAATTTCATACGAGCTGACTGTTTTTCTGAATCGGAAAGTTTTCCTTTCAAAACTTGCTCAAACATTTCGGCGGCGTTGAGGTAGCTCATTTTGTTAAACTCATTCTCCGCATCTTTCAAAGATTGGGAAAAAGTCTTCGCAACTACCAGTAATGCCAGCACAAGCATTAGTCCAGTTTTCTTCAAATTAATCATCATTTTAAGAAAGTTTTACTACGTTATTAAGGCGGGGGTTATTTTCAATTGACAATTATTAATTGATAAGAATGGACAATCATTAATTATACAATCTCAATTATCAACTGCCAATTAAAAGTATCTTGGTGTAAGAATTTTGGATTTTCGGTATCCAAATTCATAGCGAAGCATTACTTCATGCGTTCCATTTTGTTTGCTTTGAAGGCCATTCAAGGCGAAATCATAAGCGTATCCTAAACGAAATTGGTCAGTCGCTTGAATTTCCAACATTCCGATTACTGCATCGCCGTTCAAATTACCAAATGGTGATTTAAAGTCTTTATTGTTTGTTCTCCACGATCCTCCAATGGCTATACGGTCTTTAATCCAAAGGTTTAAGTTTAAATCAATGGCTGCAGCATCACGGGTTGCTTTTACTAAGAATGATGGTTTTAAGGCTAATGAACGACCTAATCCTATTACAAAACCTGCCATTAAAAAATAATGACGATCTTGACGAGCATAAGTTGAACTTGTATCGGCTGTTCCAGTTACATCTTTAAAACGGTTTTGAATCAGTGTCGGAGCTGATAATCCAATGTATCCACGGTCATTACTCAGATATAAACCTACACCAACATTTGGAAGCCATTTACTGATATTTCCCGAAAAAGCCGGGTCAGTATCTGTGCCTGACAAAGTCCGTTGAACCCCCAACAAATCTCCTGAAAGGTTAGTGATACCTCCTTGAACACCCATGGATAGGGTTGTTTTTTGGGATACTTTTACACGATAAGCGTACGAAAGCGCCACACCCGTATTTTTGAATACACCGATTTGATCGTTGTAAGCTTGGAATCCAATACCCACTTTTTCTTTTCTGATAGGCATATCAATGGTAAAAGATTGTGTAGTTGGAGAACCGGCAATACCCACCCATTGCTGACGGTATAGACCTGTCATGCTCAAAACGTCTCTGCTACCTGCATACGCAGGATTAACCGCCAACATATTGAACATATACTGTGAGTATTGAACCTCTTGCTGTGCATGAACGGTTTGGACACCTGCCAACGTGGCGAAAGCCAATGCTGTCATATATCGAACTCTTGAAAGCAAACCTTGGAGTTTCATGTGATAAAATGTTTAAATGATTTTAATGTTTTGTCAGAAGTCAGAAAGAATATTTGTGTAATCTTTATTAAATCCTTAAAGACCTTCCTTTTTTATTTTCACTCGGTAGTTTATACAAACTACCGAGTGATGTACTTTAAATTATCTAATTAATGTAATAGACTTAATTTTGTCAGGAGCAACTTTATCACCTTTCACACCATTCGCACCTTTTGCGTAGCGAGTAAACATATAAAAGTATGTTCCGTCTGGTAAGCCTTGTCCAGCACCGATTGCAACGACACCTTGGTTTGTTTGACCTATCCAGTCATTTTGATAGTCTGGACTTGCAAATACTACTCCACCCCAACGGTTAAAGATGATTAATTCATTGAGTTCAGTTGTCTTCATTCCTTGAATTTTGAAGGCATCATTGATACCGTCACCATTTGGTGAGAATCCATCTGGAATGAATGCCGTAGTAAGTACGAGTGCATTTTTACAAATAATTGGCGTTGGTGCTGCTTCGTCTGGACTACCATCATTGTTAATATCTGGTTTCAATCCGTTCATTGAAATATCAGAAGTCAATTTCGTAGTATCTACTGCACTGCGAGCTTTTGCAATGGCTTGGGTATAAATGGTATCTTTCAACGCTCCTTTGATATTAACCATGTAAGCAATTGTGATGCTATCTCCCACGGCTAAGAATGTGCTGTCAGATTTAGTAATTGTTGAATCTGCAATACCATTGAAAGTCGAGCTAATTTTTGCATTTCCTCTGATTACTCTTGGCGTACCTACTAATTTCCAAGATATTGATTCCTTACCGATGGTATTTTGAATGTTTGTACATAAACGTACATTTCTCAAATTATCCTTTCCGTAATTTTTCGCCGTCATGATTAACGTTACGTTACAAGTACTATCAGCTAATGGAATTGTATCCGTTACTGCTGCTAAGGCTAAACCGATTGCCACTTGTTGAGAAGTTGGTAATGCTTTCAATTGTACTGGTGTTGCCACATTATCATTCGATGGGTCTTTATCTCCATTTGTATCTGGATTATTACCATTGGTCGAGATGTCTTTGTAAGTCAATTTATCAGTACCAGTACCGGTTCCAACGGCTACGTTGTTGAAGATTTTATCTGCATCTGGAGCGGCTGCTACATTTACTCTTACAGTCAAATCAATAATTGCGGTATCTCCTTTGGCTAAGCTTGATGAATCTGGAACCAACAAGTCAGTGAATAAACCTTTACCCGTGTATTTCTTATTTACTGTCAAACCTGGTGTAGCAATTACAATTGGCGTTCCAACGATTACTGCTCCTTTAGCCGTAAATACTGCATCAATACTATCTTTCACGCTCAACTTAGTAATGGCATTTGCACCCATATTCACAACTCTAATTCTGTATGGAACCGTCCAATAAGTTGTCGAATCATTTTTCAAGGCTGTTGTTACTACTTCTTTGGCTAAACCGATTCTTGTGTTTGGTAAGTCGAAGCGTAAGGTTTCTTTGGCTTTCGCTGTTAGGTTCTCATTACCCGTTGTCTTACCAGTAATTGTTACGTTACTTACGAATGGCCCTTTATTTCCGTTGAGTGTTATTTTCACTACGTATTTCACAGTATCAATAGCATTTGGCAACATATAACTTCCAGTTTTCACCAAGTTAGAATCTGTTGCACTAAATAAGTCATTAACAATCAAATGTGTAATTACTCCCGTGTTTGGTTTTCCTACAATTTGATAAGTTACTGGCGTTTTGAATGTATTAGCCAAGTTGTTGGTTAAGGTTACATTTTTCAAAGTATCCTTACAAACATTCTTCGCAATTAAACGATACGTTACGTTATAAACACCGTCCGAAACTTTCGCTGTATCAAGAATTGCCATTGCCAAGTTAATGTTACAAGTGGTTATGCTATCTCTTGTCACCGTGATTGATGATGTACTTGTATTGTTTGGCGTAATCAAATCTGATTTACTTGAGTTACAGATCCTTACCGTATTGGCAATCTTACCTGCCGTCGTTGCTTTCGTTATGTATGTAAATGTGCGAGTTTTACCTTTGCTGATTGTATCCACTTTAATGGTTACGCTATCACCTGCTTTGATGACTCCCGTTCCAGATACGTAAGTCAATCCTGTTGGAATTGGGTTACATAATTGAACATTTTTCGCAAAGCCTGCTCCGTTATTGGTTAAAGTAACGGTGTAAGTCACATTATCATCCACTTTGTAAGTTGTTGCATTTGCGGCAATCGTTACGCCCAAGTCTGCATAAGTTGTATCAGATGCTGGTACTAATACCACCGTTGAAACATTATTTGTCAAAATTGGATCCGTTGGTGATGTCTTCGTAATCTTCGCCGTATTGCTGATAATGGTATCCGTATTTACTTTGGCTGTGTAAGTATAGGTTACCGTGCTACCCACTGGAATTGAGGCCGTTGCCACTCTCAAAGTATCTCCTTTTTGTGAAGGGTCACCCGATTGGAATGTCAAGAATTTCGGTAAAATATTATCAACCACAACATTAGTAGCCACTTTTGGACCATTGTTCGTTACTTTGATTGTGAATGTTACCACATCATTTAAGGCAGTCAATTGCTTATTAGCCGTTATTAAAAGTGCTAAATCTGCTTCGTTTTTCTCTACAACTGCTCCTGTTGTATCACCATGGATGGTTACGAACGAAAAGTTATTTGGTCCTACATTATCTTTCAATGAACCTACCGAAACGGTGTTTGTAACATCAGTTAATACATTCATTTTCGCTACGTATGAGTACGTTCTAACTTGTCCTTTTTGTAATGAATCAAGGCTTACTGAGATAGCACCGCCTGTCAATACCTGACCCGTTGAGCTTGACACGAATGTCAATCCTGTTGGAATTGGATTTACTAACAATACTTGTTTAGCAGTAGCAGGTCCATTATTTGTTAATGTCAAGATGAAATTAACATCGTCTCCTACTTTTGCTTTGGCTCTATCCGCTGTAATCACAATTGCTACATCGGCAACCGTTGAGTCAATATCACCTTTATTAATGGTAGCTGTTCCTGTGGCACCCGTTCCATTATTATTATTTGGATTTGGATCTTTCGTTGTTGACGTTCCACCTGCGGCTACTACTGTTTCAGATTTAGTATTCAAAACTGATTTAAAGGTATAAATTACAATTCCGTCTTTGTCTAAACTTGCAATCGTTGCTGACAATAGGTTTCCAGTTTTCACTAAACCACCTGTTTGCGATACGTAAGTCAATGTTCCTGGAATTACAGAGAATACATTAATACCTTTTGCTGCATCTGGCCCTAAGTTCGTTACTTTAATCGTTGTCGTTACGGTATCACCTACTGCGTAAGTTGCTTTATCAGTTGTAATAGTAATCACGACATCAGCTGAATTTGTTGGTGGTACTGAAACTACCACACTTCCATTTGGATTACTTGCGTTGTTATTGTTAGGATTTGGATCTGGATTACTTGAAGTTCCTGTTGCACCAACCGTTACTGATGTTGTTGAACCGGTTATCTTTCCTACCCATGTATAAACCTTCACACCACCACTTATTAAACTATCTAATGTTCCATTCAACAAATTACTATTTTTCACTAAACCACCCGTTGATGAAACATAAGTTAAGCCCGTTGGAATTGGTGCTGAAACTGCTACATTTTTACCCGTTGCTGGTCCGTTATTTTTCACGGTGATTATAATTTTCACTGTGCTATCCAAAGCAATATTATTTTCAGTCGTTACCGTAATCTGAATATCAGCATCCGTTGATGGTGAACCAGTATCTTTATTTTCAACGGCAATTTTCGTACTCAATGAATAGCAACCTTGTGCATTTCTATAACAAGCGTAATAAGTACCTGCCCCGACTGCACTTGGATTCGCTACCGTTGTTGAAGTAGAACTTGCACCAGTTTTGAAAACTAAAGTTGCCCCTGTCGGTAAATTACTAACTACCAATTTGTTCAAATCAACGGTTGTTCCTCTATCAATTTTCACACTATTAGCGACTGGTGCATTTGGAATTGCTAAATAATTAACCGTTGCAGTATCCGATTCAATTGAGCAACACTTGTTAGTGTCAACCAATTTGAAGAAATATGCACCTGAACTTTTCACGACAATGCTTCTTGTTGTTGCGATTGGTGTTATTGTTCCAACTTTAAACCACATATAAGCATATCCTGCATTTGCAGTTAAAGTTACTGAATCCGTTCCGCAAGCATTCAAGTTTCCTGTTACTACTACCAGTGGTTTGAACTTCACCCCTTGCATGGTCAATACCATCGTGTCGGCTTTCGCTAAACATGGGCCATTTCCGTCTGGGTCATTTGTACAGATAATTAATTTAACCGTTCCTGCAATTACATCAGCTAATGATGAGCGATAAGTAGCCGTTGGACTCAATGGATTATCAAATGAACCCGAACCTGTTGTCTTCCAAACGATACTTGTTGCTGCACCGCCAAATGTTCCAGATAATTTATATATCTTCTCTGCACAAATTGTGGCATCTGCCCCTGCATTAACTGTGGCTGGTGTTTTAGCACAATCTTTTGGCGTACAGTCTGTGTTGATATATGTATTGATTACCCCTGGTGAAGAATAACATCCTGTTCCAGTTTTTTCAAATACATAATATGTTCCTGTTCCAACTGCATTTGGATTTGAGACTAAAGGTGATGTTGGTAACACACCTGTATGATATTCAAATACGCCTCCTGCTGATAAACTTGATGTTACACCCGATGCTAAATCTACCGTTAAGAATGGACAAACGTTGTTCAAGTTTTTCGTCGTTGGCGTTTTAATACCCGCACCGACGGTTACTGTAACTGGGTTTGATTTACCACTCTCACATTTATCTAATTTACAAATAGCAGTATAAGTAGTTGTTGCATTTGGTTTTGCGGTAATTACATTTCCAACTTGACCGTCATTCCAAACGATTATTCCTGTACAATTTGTGGCAGTCAATGTTACTTGAATTCCTTGACAAATTGAAGTTGAATTACAAGTAATTGATGGTGCTGGAGGATTACCTACATTCACCGTTGCTACACTTGATACTGATGAAGTACAAGTTCCAATGGTACAAGTAGCTGTATAATCAGTTGTTTTTGTTGGAGTAGCCGTTACGATTGCTCCAGTTTGTCCATCCGACCATTTAACAATTCCTTCACAACCCGTTGCGTAAAGCGTAACTGAGCTTCCCACACAAATTGTACTTGTTGCACAAGAGATGGTTGGTACTGATGGAACTGTTACGGTTACTATTACTTTATTTGATTCTGGACTATTGCAAGTTCCTTGTTTACAAACCGCAGAATAAGTTGTTGTGGCATTTACTGTTTCAGTAAGTGTAGCTCCTGTTTTACCATTCGACCAAACCACTATTCCTGCTGAACAACCAACTGCTGTTAATACTACAGTTCCTCCTGCACATACACTTGGTGGAACCGAAGTTATTGTTGGGGCATCTGGCGTTCCAACTTTCACCGTTACTGGGTCAGATGTTTTCGCTTCTCCACAACCATCAACGGTACATTTTACTGAATAAATTGTGGTTACTGCCGGTTTAACCGTGATGCTTGCCGTGATTGCTCCGTTGCTCCATAATAAGGTTCCGTTACAATTATTAGCCGTTAATACTACCTCCGCACCTGCACAAATTTGTGTATTGGTTGGTGTAATATTTGGTATTGTTGCTCCTGGTAATACCGTTACTTTCACACTTGCCGAAGCATCAGTTGCACAAGCAACACCTGAACAAGTGGCTGTGTAAGTAGTAGTTTCAGTTGGCTTAACTTTGATGCTTGCACCCGTCAAACCGCCTGTCCATGTAATTGTTCCAGTACATCCTGCTAATGTCAATGTAGTTTCAGTACCTACGCATATTCTTGGGCTACTTGCCGAAGCAGTCAAATTCAACACAACCG
>JBBAKY010000072.1:0-18872 GCA_040403295.1 Arcicella sp. | reverse complement strand
AGTAGTTTTAATAACTACTTTTAGAAAAATACCCCAAAACTCACCAATCCTTTCACATAACTATTATTAATTTTTGCCGAGGCAAAATCGCTACTACTTGCTAAACTGTAAGGCGTATATGATGCCTGTGTACTTCCGTAAAGCCCCGTTACGTCCACGTAAAACTCATTAGTCCTGTATCCAACACCCACCGAATAAATCATCTGTGAACGGTCAACAGTTTTTGTTCTATCGAAAGCTGTGCTGTAGGGATTTTGCAAGTAATTTACGCCACCCCTCAAACTCACATTTCCCATTCTATATTCCCCTCCAACTTTCATATTCAGCACATTATTATAGAACAATTTCACATTTTCAGTCGAATTTGTCAAATCATCATAAATTGGAGAATTACCATCTTGCGTACTTACATTCATTCCTTTGTAGGCTACATATTCAATATCGGCAGAAAGAAAACCTTTTTTCTTGAAAAATATCGCCGCCCCACCACTCACTTTCAAAGGTGTACGAAGTTGATAATTGTCCTGATATGTTTCGGTTGAAAGTTTGGGAATACTGGTAATAAAAATATCGCTTCCTCTTTTAACAATCTTATAACCAATACTTTGCAACCTACTTAAAATAGCAGCATCAGGATTTGAACCGATATTTACGCCTTTATTTGGATCCACGTTCACATCTACTGAACTGGAACTTGTCTCATCAACTTCATACCAAGTTGGTGTTACGACTGTCAAGCCAAAACGAATTTTATCAGTTGGTTTAATAATCGCACCAATCGTTAAATTCAAACCACTACCACTTGAGGTCAGTAAACGGGTATCGGTAAATCCTTTAATTTCCTGATAAGTCTGAAAAGTTTCCGAAAAGTTTTTGACTGCTTCATAATGATAACTTGGAATACCCAAGCTACCACCAATATAAAAATGCTCATTGGCAGTACCACCATAAGCAATGGTCCACTGACTCACTCGTCCCGTTGATTGAAAATCAAAGCTTTGATTAACTTTCGCATTTGGTTCTGTGCCAATAAAAGGCGTATTTGAATTATTTACAGCGTTAATTAAATATCCCCAATAATACAAACTTGAACTACTCGGAAAATTATTAGGTGCTCCATTATTTAATCCATTCAATAAACCATTTTGGGTTAAATTACCACTTTGGATTTGACGATTGACCGATTCTGCATAACTGTCTGTGATAGAACTTGTTGCCCCAGTTCCAGAAAAATTAATGTTATTAAAAAGGGTATTTTGACGTGAATAAGAAATGGCAAAAGAGCCTCTCCAACCTTCACGATAAGAAGGTTCGCCTCCTCCAAAAACTACTCCAATATTAGCAATATTGAAATTATTTACATTTGAATTTGTGGTACGATTTGGCTCAACTGCATAAGTTGCACTATTACTATTACTCTGAAAAGCGGGTGTGAAACTAAATTCTGAACGAGTATAAAATCCCAAACCCGCCGGATTGCCTGCGGCAGAACTTACATCGGCACCTAAAGCAGAATGATTGCCTCCAATTGCCTGAAAACGGGCTGAACCCGTGGTCGTTGGCTGCGAAAACATCTTCGCTAACGCTTCATAACTGTTGTCTTGTGCTTTCACTTGTAGTGAAAACAAGGTTAAAAATAGGACGAAAAAACCTAATGAGATTTTCATGTATTTAATGGAATTTTAAATGATGAGGATAAGAATACAACTGCAAATATGACAATTAAAAAATATATATCCCCTACTTTATAACGTAAAAAACCCCTCAAAGTTGCTAAACAGAGGGGTTTTAGTGTTAATAGTTTGTTAATCTATCTCGGTCCACGTGAGCCACCGCCTCCGCCACCGCCTGATGAACTACCACCCGTTGAACCACCGAAACCACCACTTGATGTTCCCGTACTACGATTTCCTCCCCAAGAAGAATTTGTAGTTGTATTTGAACTTGAATTATTATTAGACCAATTCCAAGAGCTATTTGAACGATTAGTAGCATTTGAATTACTACTATTTATCGTGCTATTATTACTTCCACTGTATCCATTATCACGTCTTGGACGAGAATAATAATCGCTATTTCCTGTGGTATTTGTGTTGTCAGTTCTACTGCCACGAATCACTGTATTTCCACCACGATTATAATCTCCGTTGTAGGCCGATGATGAATAAGTATCTCTTGCTCTGGGTGTACGTGGCGTTACTGGATTGCTATAATTTCCGTTTGCACCCGTTACATTATTTCCGTAGTTGTACACATAAGTATTTCCATAACCTCTTCCATAGAAGCTATTATAAGGGTCATAGAAGCTATTTCCGTAACCATAAGGGCTGAATGCGCCGTACCCGTACCCATAAGAATTGAATGGACTATATCCCCCAAATCCGAAAGGACTATAACCTCCCCCAAAACCGAAAGGACTATAACCTCCCCCAAAACCATAAGGACTATACCCAAAAGAATCATATCCGCCACCCCATCTATTCCATGAATTTCCAAAGCCGCTTCCGAAGCCTAAGCCAAACGAAATACCTGGATTTCCGTACCAGCTATTAAAGCCTGAGCCGTAGCTATTGAAAGGCGAATTGAAACCATTATTGTAATTCCCGTAACCTCCGTTGTTATAATTGTTATAATTATTGTTTCCGTAAGGCGTCGTTTGGTTTTGGTAATATTGACGAGAGTTTATCCAATTCTGCGAATAATATTCATCCGTTCCTTGTGTTTGGTTCTTAGCTTGACCTCTGTATTCAGGATTTTGGTTAACGTATTCCTCCTCTTGATTTTGCTGATAACGTTCACGACTTGTTAAGGAAACTGGGCGAGTTTCATTAGCAGAAGCATACATATCGTCATAAACCTCAGAATTATTAGAAGATTTGGCGACTTGCTTAGAGGAACTACATCCCAACGTAAGACTCATCAACGCTGCGGCTGAAAAGAATTTTATGGATTGTTGAATGTTCATGACTTTATGTTTTTAAAAAATAAGTACAAATAAAATAATCAAAAATGTATGCCAGAAATAGGTGTTTTGCAAATTTTCAAATTACTATCTTCACATTGCGTGTCAAACTTACTACAAAAACTTATCTTTGCAACAGATTTAACACCTAATTAACAAAATATTTTAATGGAATGTTCATAGTCAAAATTTGGATCTGCCAATTCAAAAATGAAAATCCTGTTAGTGATTTGGCATTCAGGTATTTATCTAAAAAATTAGAAGTAGAATTGATAATTTTTTTGGGTGAAAATCTTTAAATTTTAGTGTTCTTAGAACTGTACACTAAAGACAACCAAAGAATTTGTTACCCCTATATAATAAACGAATTTTTATTATAGTAAAGTGTTATTAGCTTTCTTTGAGGCCTAAATCTAACTGAAATCTAATACTTATTAAAAACCAATAAAATGAGCAAAAGCCTACCAAAACGTAGCGAAAATTATTCAGAGTGGTACAACGAACTCGTGAAAAGGGCTGATTTAGCCGAAAATTCTGCCGTGCGTGGTTGCATGGTTATCAAGCCTTATGGATATGCGATTTGGGAAAAAATGCAACGTGCCTTAGACGATATGTTTAAGGAAACTGGCCATGAAAATGCCTATTTCCCGCTGTTCGTTCCGAAAAGTTTGTTTGAAGCCGAAGAAAAAAATGCCGAAGGATTCGCCAAAGAATGTGCCATCGTAACGCATTATCGCCTTAAAAATGATCCCGATAAACCTGGAAAGTTGATGGTGGACCCCGAGGCAAAATTGGAAGAAGAATTAATCGTTCGTCCAACTTCAGAAGCCATTATTTGGAGTACCTACAAAAACTGGATTCAGTCGTACCGTGATTTGCCTTTGTTGATAAATCAGTGGGCAAACGTGGTGCGTTGGGAAATGCGAACACGCTTATTTTTACGAACTACTGAATTCCTTTGGCAAGAAGGCCACACGGCACACGCCACCAAAGAAGAGGCCGTCGAAGAAACGGAGAAAATGCTGGAAGTTTATGCCACATTTGCCGAAGAATTTATGGCTGTTCCCGTAATTCGGGGCATAAAAAGTGCTAATGAACGATTTGCAGGCGCAGAAGAAACTTATTGTATCGAAGCCATGATGCAAGACGGTCGGGCATTACAGGCGGGAACGTCGCACTTTTTGGGACAAAATTTTGCCAAAGCATTTGATGTAAAATTTGTCAGTAAAGAAAATAAACAAGACTACGTTTGGGGAACATCTTGGGGCGTTTCAACCCGTTTGATGGGCGCTTTAATTATGGCTCATTCGGATGATGAAGGCTTGGTTTTACCGCCAAAATTAGCCCCAATTCAAGTCGTAATTGTGCCAATTTTCAAAGGAGAAGAACAATTAGGGCAGATTTCGGAGGTTATTAATCCGATTGTAAAGGAATTGAAAAAGAGAGGTATTTCGGTAAAATTCGATGCTTCGGATAAACAGTCACCAGGTTTTAAATTTGCTCAATACGAATTGAAGGGGGTACCGGTGCGTTTGGCCATTGGAGCCAGAGATTTAGGCAATGGAACGGTTGAAATTGCGAGACGTGATACCAAAGAAAAAGCTACTTATCCGATTGATTCGGTGATAGATACGGTAACAAATTTATTGGAAGACATTCAAACGAATATTTACCAAAGAGCCTTAGATTTTAGAGCAACGCATACTTTCAAAGTGGACACTTGGAATGAATTTTTGAAAATAATTGAAAGCGAAAAATTAGGATTTATCTCAGCCCATTGGGACGGTTCGCCCGAAACCGAAGAAAAAATCAAGGAACTGACCAAAGCAACCATTCGTTGCATTCCGTTGGATTCGGTGGAAGAAGAAGGAACTTGTATTTTGACGGGTAAGCCTTCTGGCAAACGGGTGATTTTTGCGAAGGCTTATTGATAGTAATATTTATGCCATGACCTTGAGTCATGGCATAAATAATTATTTTCTATAAAAAGAATTAGCTGAGTTGTTAAAATAACTCTTCGTACGTAGATTCTCTCTACAAATCCTTGACAAAATGCAAACTACTAATCTGAAATCCTTTATTCAAATATAACCGATGTGCCGTGTGTCTCGAAGGTCCAGAATCAAGCGAAATACAATCACAACCTTTTGATATGGCTAAATTTACCACAAAGTCCAACAAAGCACTTGCGTGTCCTTTTCCTCTGACTTTATTGGAAGTTGTAAGGTCGTCAATATAAATTTGCTTACCATTGAAAAGCATTTGCAAATACCTAAAACCAATTGCCGAAACAACCTCTTCATCTTCTTCAATATAGGCAATTTGATAGCCTTCCGAAAACATTTCTGTCACTTTTTCTACAAAGGTACCTTCCTGTAAATGAGGGCGTAAAAGACTAAAAACGTGCCAACATTTTTGTATTTCTGAGGCTGTCTTGGCAAATTGTATCTTCATGATTACGTTTTAAAATTTACTAAATTACTCCTCCGAAAAATCGTCGGAAATCAACTTTCTTAGTTGCTGATGCGGACGTAGCGTTGGGCGTTTTGAAAATATGGTTTTATCGCCGCCCCCAGAACTTTTGGCTTTGTGCGCTAACGTACTGGTATCGAAATAACTATCTCTTACAAATTGATTTACTTCGTCATCGTTAATGACATCCCTAACCATCGAACCTTTCCCGAAGCCGTCGCTATACGCCCCAATTCTTGCATCTGTTTCTGCCAAGCGAGTTTCATTTTCAATGGCTTTTATTTCTTCTTGAAGATGCTGTTTTTGCGTTTGTAAGGACTCTAACGTTGGCAACAATTTTAGGTCATTTTCTAAAATATTTTTCTGAACAATTTGCCCTGCCATTTCTATTTCAACTGACTGTAAATCACCCGTTAAACGCTTTTGTTCCTTGCGCAAACGCTTGAGTTTAGGGTCGATTTGCAACCACCTTTGCCAGTAACATTGCAAGACTGGAAAGGCAATTCCCAAACAAATAGCCCCCGCCAAAGCAAACAAAATTCCCGACAAAACGAACGAGGCCAATGCCCACGAACTATTGACTAATTTCTCATTCAAAGCATCAAAAACTTTCATCTTTGATTCAATTTGTGCGGTAACTTCGGGCGGTAGTGCTGCCGATGGATTAAGTGGGTCAACAATCTGATTTTGAAGCTGTTTGATGGATTTATTCACCGATTCTTTCATTTTGTCAGTTTTGTACGCTTCGTATCTAAACCATCCCAAAATGAACAAAGTTGCCACCGCAAACACCACCGTTACACCCTTGAACCACGCATATACATGCTTGGAACGAGGAGAAGAGTTTTCGGAATAAGGATTTTCAATCAATCGTTCATAAGCTGGTTTTAACAAAACAGAAACCATCGCCAAACCACCCGCAAAAGCCCATGCTTCAAAATTATTACGGATATTGAGGGCGTAGGCAACAATTTCGTGAGAAATAATTAAATCCCCTGCCACAAAAGAAACACCTGCCAAGAAATAAATAAAGCCTGCAAAAAGTGAATATTTATGCCCAACTGAAATTCTTTTATTGGTAAATTGCTGGATAAAGCTATCATTTTCAGCCACTTGAGTTTCAATTCTGTCTTTATTTTTACTCGCCAAATTGACT
The DNA here is from genome assembly GCA_040403295.1 of Arcicella sp. GTDB lineage: Bacteria > Bacteroidota > Bacteroidia > Cytophagales > Spirosomataceae > Arcicella. The sequence goes on along the minus strand of JBBAKY010000072.1, from coordinate 12,282 downwards.
TTTAAAAGTCGGTCTTGCAGTCCATCATAAGCCTCTTTGAATCGAGTTTTTACGTGATCGATGACTTTTTCTAAATCATAAAACTCTTGTTTCTTTTCGACTAATTGCCTTGAAAGGTATTCAAAATTAACCTGCGAAGACAAATATCCTTCGTAAGTATGTTTCTCTACGGACTCTAAACCGCTATGATAACCGTGTTGAAAATCGTAGTTTTCGGTATGGGTTGGGTCTGTGTTTTCGTTGTTCATGGTTAAATATTTTAAGGTTTCTACAAATCCTCCCCACCCAAAATCCCTTTCATCTGACTTCTACTCAAGCGATTACGATATTGGCTTGCCAAATGATATTCACTTTCAAAAACCTTGATGAGCATATCTCTTTGGGCTTTTATTTTTGAGTTTTGGGTACTAAGTTTGGTTAATTCGGGTAACACATTTTGCTTATCTTGTCGATGTTTTTCGATTTCGGTTTTGTATGTTGAAATCTCATTTTCCCAGTCTGCCACCTTCTTAATTTTATCATTTTGTAATTGATTTCTTTTCAGAAAAATACTTAAGTCGTCTTTCAAAACGGTTAGATTTCCTAATAATAATTTCCCCGAAAACATGAATAAAAAGAAAATAAAGGCAAACAATGCCCATGATTTCAAAGCGGGTTGAGTAGCATAAATCTGAGCAAAAACAAAGAATGCCGAAGCCAAAGGCATTCCGATTTCTTCCAAAATTCTTCGCCAAGAGCTGGTTTTGTCATCATCGTGCAGGAAAGAAATTCTACCAAATAAATTAAACATTCCTGCCCAAAATACACCCATTGCAATCAAACTACTTTGTTGAAATTGTCCACGCAGAGATTCTTCAATCAGAAAGTAATTTCCAACGGCAATTCCACAAGCTAACAGCAAGCCAACTACGGTTCTGGGCAAGTGATGTTGTTCGGTAAACTCTTGATTTTTAAGGTCTTGTATTTTTATTTCTAATTCTTTAACAAAACTTTCTTTCTCGTTTACCCAATAATTTAGTTCTCCGATTTTCTCTTCTTTTTGCTCAATAACACGGTCGGTCTCAGCCGTTTGTTGCGCAAAATAATGCCGAATAATCGATACTTTTTCATCAGGATTTGAGCCTGATAATCCAAAAATTACACCTTCATCTCGTAGAATATCTTCGTTAATGAGCCAATCGGGTTCGTTGTTGCGTACGTATATATTTTCTTTTGGAATATTGACGAATTCAACTGCATTATCATCACTAATAACTTCCACTGCTGGCACTATTTCTGCCGTTATTGGTGATTTTTTGAATATGGATTTTATTTTATCGAAGACGGACATTTCGGAGTATGATTGGGTTGTTATAGTACGGACAGCCTTGTCCGTAGGGTGTTAATTTATTCAACTACGGACAAGGCTGTCCTTATTACGTTGTCATTGCGAAATTGCATAATATTATCGTAATGAACAATCGAAATATGAAGAAAGGTCTTAAATAGCGATGAGTTTTTTCTCAAATCTCATAATTTAAGTTTATTCCTAAACCGAACTCAAAAGCCCTAAAATCGTGAAAAGTAAACCAATAAAGGCAGCAATTCCCCCAATTACTCCCAAGCCAAATATTGCCAAAACAATACCAATACCCAATAAAATTGCCCCGATTTTCAAAAATGGATGCCAATCGTGGAAGTCAACTGGTTTTGAGGCACTGGCTACTTTTTTCTGCATTTTTTTAAGGATAATTTTTTGTACAAAATTGAGTTTCTGCGGTTTTGAAACGGCTTTATTTTCTGCCAAAACCTGCTCTAATTTGACAATTTTCGCCTTGTATTTTACCTCCTCAGCAACTTTATTAGTAGCCGAAAAATCTTCAATCGTTGAAGTTGTTAAAATCGGTTCTGACTCAATGATTATTGGTTCTTCTGAAATTTCAATTGGCTCAATTACTTTTTTAGTTTCTACCTTATGGTAATTCTGAGCTACATTTTGTTGAAAATATCCTTTTTGTCTTGAGCAAGATTGAGAAAGGATTATCAATGAAATGATGGATAAAAAGCGTGCTGATTTTTGCATGGATTTAGACAGTTTATGTTTGTTTTTGTAACGATAAATTTTAATGGAAATTATTTTTAAACCATAAAAAATGCCCACAAATCAAATTTGTAGGCATTTGCTCTATTCTCTACAATCTATCAACTAAACTATGCTGCTTTTTTCATTTTATGAAAAACAGTTCGCTCGAACTTCTCACGAGCATAAGGAAGCGTAATATTGAGATGTTTAATTTCCGTTTGTGACGGCAACTCAAACATGGCATCCGTAATGATTGATTCACAAATTGAACGCAAACCTCTGGCACCCAATTTATATTCCATTGCTTGATCAACGATGTATTCCAAAGCCGCTTTCTCGAAAGCTAAATCAATCCCTTCCATCTTGAAAAGTTTGTGATATTGCTTGGTAAGGGCATTTTTAGGGTCAGTCAAAATCGTTAAAAGCGTATCTTTTGTCAATGGATTCAAATATGTTACTACTGGCAAACGCCCCAACAATTCTGGGATTAAACCAAACGATTTTAAATCTTGTGAAGTAACGTAACGCATCAAATGATTATCATCAAATTCTTCGAAGAAATTATCATCCGAACTAAATCCAATGGGTTGAGTATTAAGGCGTTTTGAGATATGGCGCTGAATTCCGTTGAATGCTCCTCCGCAAATAAAAAGGATATTTTCGGTGTTTATCGGAATCATTTTTTGGTCTGGATGCTTACGACCGCCTTGTGGTGGACAATTCACGACTGAACCTTCCAACAACTTCAGAAGCGCTTGTTGAACTCCTTCGCCCGATACGTCACGGGTGATAGATGGATTATCGGATTTACGAGCAATTTTATCAATTTCATCAATAAAAACAATTCCCATTTCCGCTTTCGCCACGTCATAATCAGCCGCTTGAAGCAAACGAGTTAGAATACTTTCTACATCTTCACCCACATAACCTGCTTCCGTTACCACCGTTGCATCGGCAATACAAAATGGCACTTGCAACATCTTTGCGATGGTTCTTGCCATATACGTTTTGCCAGTTCCCGTTTCGCCAACCATAATAATATTCGATTTTTCAATCTGAATGTCATCGTCTTTTGATTTGGGTTGCATCAATCTTTTGTAGTGATTATAAACTGCTACGCACAAATGACGCTTGGCTTCGTCTTGCCCAATAACGTATTGATCGATGTAGGCCTTCATTTCAATTGGTTTAATTACCTGAAATTTAAGGGCTTTTTTATTTTTATGTTTCTCAGAGTTAAGCTCCGTTTGGACAACTTGGTAGGCTTGCGACACGCAATCGCTACAAATATGTCCATCCATGCCTTCCATGAGCATGGGAACTTCTTTTTGAGAACGCCCACAAAGGACGCAATAAGGTTGCTGTTGTTTCATATCGTTTAGCCATGAGCCATGAGCTTTGAGCTATGAGTTTTTCTTTTTAAGAATGTAAAATTAGTTAATTCTTAACGAAGAATGCTTACCTCTTTGTGTAAAGAAGTAAGCATTTTTTAAAATCAATGAGTGAGTGATAGAATGAGTCAATAATGGCAAGTCAAAATTTTATTCGCCATTTAGAAAATTAAGAAGAACTGAAGTATCTCGAATAATACTGTATCTTTCACTCATTATATCATTGAAAATTACCCTCTCTTCAAAACCTCATCAATTAAACCATATTCTTTGGCTTCTGCGGCACGCATCCAATAGTCACGGTCTGAATTAGCTTCGATTTCCTCGAAAGATTTTCCAGAATGTTTTGCCAAGATTTCGTATAATTCTTGACGAATTTTAACGATTTCACGGGCTGTAATCTCAATATCACGAGATTGTCCCTGAGCGCCACCCGATGGTTGGTGAATCATAATACGGGCGTGTTCTAAAGCTGAACGCTTACCTGCCGCACCACCAGCCAACAAAACTGCACCCATTGAGGCTGCCAAAGACGTACAAATCGTACAAACATCTGGACGGATAAAGTGCATCGTATCATAAATTCCAAGACCTGCATAAACAGAACCTCCTGGTGAATTAATGTACATCATAATGTCTTTTTTCGCATCCGTTGATTCCATGAATAGCAATTGAGCCACGATAATATTTGCCATATAATCATCCACAGGAACACCCATGAAGATAATTCTATCCATAATCAAACGTGAAAATACATCAATCTGGGCAAAACGCATTGGACGCTCTTCGATGATATATTGAGTCATGTCCTCAATAAATGGACGGCTTGTACCACCCATTTGGTTCATGTATTGATCAACTGTCAAACCGTTCAAACCTCTATCGTGAACGGCGTATTTTCTGAATTCTTCCGAACTTAATTCTTTTGGAAACATATTTAATTTTAGATTTATTTTACGTGATTACAATAGCGATGAGCCATAAATGATGAGCTGTAGGACTTAATAAATTTTATCAAAAATAAAGCTTATCTCATCCATTATCACTCATAACTTTTTCTAATAACTTATTGAATATATAAATAGTTCTTGAATGCGATTCTGAAACTTATCTAAACTTCATTTTTGTTATCTTTGAAACTCTGACAACAAAGATGCAAAAACTCTCAAATATATCTTGTCAGTTTAACCAAGAATTTATCAGAAAAAGCAATAGATAGTTATGAGTTATGAATTATGAGTAATGAGCAAAAAAACTCAATCCACTGATAATCAAAATATTACATCAAAATAAATCATTCTCAAAATTCAAACTTCAATAATTAGAATAATATGGAAATTGGAGAAAAAATACGATATGCACGCCTACAAAAAGGCTATTCCCAAGAAAACATGGCTGATTTCTTAGGGATTTCAACTTCTGCTTACGGTGATATTGAACGGAATAAAACTGAATTAACCATCAGCAGAACCAAAAAATTAGCCAGTATTCTCAAAATCAGTATTTTGGAATTATTGGGCGAAGAAATCCAAACGCCCGAAGTTTTAGAAAATACCGCTGTAAGTGATGTGGATAAACTGCGTTCAGAAGTTAATTATTGGCGAGAAAAATTTGAACAACAAGTAATGGTAGAAGCCTACCGTATGGTTCAGAATCAATATCAACGGGAGAAGATTGGGTTTTGAATTTGTAGAAAGAGGAAGCGTAAGCAAAAATAAGGAAGGAAATAATCGAAAACTTGTTCATTTTATTGCTGTTTAGTGAGTCGATAAAAACTCGTTGGTGCTAACTCAAAACAGTAGTAATTTATCATTCTATCTTGTAAAATAACCGATATATTATTTACATTTTCCAAAAATGTGCCTGATTTAGTAAGCGGTCTAAAAATCTATACATAAATTATAAAACAATCACTTACATGAAAAAAACAATACTTCTTTTATCATTTCTATTCGCCTCATTTTTTGGATACTCGCAAAGCCAACTTGCAGGTCCATCAGGACAAGTATTTCTGCAAGACGCCAGTGGCAGATACATCACTTCCAATAATTATACGGATGTAGCTGGAAATCCATATTTTCCAAAAGATTGGATTGAAGGGTCAATAACCTTAAAAACGGGCAAAAATATCGCTTATAATGCCCTCAGATTTAATACTATTTCGGGAAATTTGGAATTCAAATACACCGATAAACCTTACAACGTAACGAATTCAATCAATGGATTTGCACTGGGAACGATGCAATTTCGTAATGGTTTTGAACCCACAGAGAAACAAACTACCGAGACTTTCTACCAAGTTTTGTACGATGGGAAACAGAAGTTACTTTGTCACAAATTGGGAAGTATATACATTGATTCGCCCTATAATTCTGCCACAAAAACCAAGAAATTTCAATTGGATGAATCGTATTATTTGCAAAAGGTGGATGGAAAACTCTATGAAGTAAAAAAGAATCTTAAATATTTTTTGATTGTTTTAGGCGACAAATCAAACCAATTAGAGGAATATTGCAAGAAAGAAAATATCAAATTAAGGTCTTGGGATGATGCTGTGAAGGTCTTAGAATATGCGGAGGGTTTAGAAAAGCAGTAGTTCATAAAAAAAGCGTTCGTGCTGAAAATCAGAACGAACGCTTTTTTTATAATGTCAAAATCTATTCCTACCGCTTCATCATATTCTTCATATTCGGCATTTTCATTTTGCCATCTTGCACATTATTCATCATCTTCATCATTTTTTTCATACCTTCAAACTGTTTCAACAGATTGTTTAATTCCGTAACCGTTGTGCCTGAACCATCGGCAATACGTTTCTTGCGAGACATATCCAAAATTTCTGGTTTTTGGCGTTCCTTAACGGTCATTGATTGAATAATGGCTTCGATGTTTTTAAAAGCATCATCTGGCACATCCACATCTTTCACCGCCTGCGACATTCCCGGCACCATGCCCATCAAATCTTTCAAGGGTCCCATTTTCTTGATTTGTTGCAACTGCGAATAGAACTCTTCAAACGTAAATTGATTTTGACGAATTTTCTTATTAATACGTTCCGATTCTTCATCGTCAAACGCCATTTGAGCTCTTTCTACCAGACTTAATACGTCGCCCATGCCCAAAATACGGCTGGCCATACGGTCGGGATAGAATTGGTCGAGGGCATCCATTTTTTCACCCGTCGAGATAAACTTAATCGGTTTATCAACAATATGACGAATTGATAAAGCGGCACCACCACGAGCATCACCATCTAATTTGGTAAGGACAACCCCATCAAAATTCAGGCGTTCGTTAAAGGTTTTTGCGGTATTCACTGCATCTTGCCCTGTCATCGAATCCACCACAAAAAGTATTTCAGATGGCTTGATTGCGTCTTTTACGGCCGCAATTTCATTCATCATCATCTCATCAACTGCCAAACGTCCCGCAGTATCCACGATGATGACACGCTTACCCATTTTACGCCCATAAGCTAAAGCATTTTGAGCAATTTCAACGGCATTTTTATTTTCTGGTTCAGCGTAAACATCCACACCCACTTGTTCCCCAAGGACTTTTAGCTGGTCAATTGCCGCTGGGCGGTAAATATCACAAGCTACCAAAAGCACATTACGACCACCTTTCTTGAGGTATTGGGCTAATTTTCCTGAAAAAGTTGTCTTTCCAGAACCTTGCAAACCCGCAATCAAAATAATGGCCGGGTCGGGCTTCAAATTAATCGCTTGAACCGACGAACCCATCAATTTAACGAGTTCTTCGTGAACAATTTTCACCAACATCTGGCCAGGGTCAACGGCAATTAGGATTTTTTGTCCCATCGCCTCATCCTTAATATTGTCGGTGATTTCTTTGGCAACTTTATAGTTAACATCGGCATCCATCAAAGCCTTACGGATTTCTTTGATTGTGCTGGCTACATTTACATCGGTGATGCGTCCCTTTCCTTTGAGGGTACGCATTGCGGTGGTGATTTTACTGCTTAAATTTTCAAACATTACTTAATTCAAATTTGAGTTCTCAACAAAGGTACAAAATAAAGTCTAAACCTCTTTTTGCTAATAGATTCAAATTTAGCTAAATTTCAAGCATGAAATCAATCCAAACGCTCAAAATATCTACTACCTTATACCTCCTGATTCCTTCCGTTTTGTTTTTGCTCACATGGATTCACCTTTGGATTGGCATTCCTTGTGTACTTTTTATTGCTTTTTATACTTGGAAAACATGGCAAGAAAGTAAAGTTTCAACCGATAAAATCTTTATTTCTTCCCAAAACATTTTGCGATGTCTGGGCATTTCTGTAGGTTTAAATTATCTTTTAGGAATTGGTGAATTTCTCCCTCAAACCTATGATTTTCAAGCCAATAACTATAAATATTACGATTTAATTACGCATCAATTGCCCGTTTATTATCCTGAACAAAAGACATATCTGTGTTATTATACGGGCTATTATTTACCCTCAGCCTTATTAGCAAAAGTTTTTGGAATCGAGACTTGTCGTTATTTTTCTTTCGTTTGGAGTGTCTTCGGAATGACTTTAGTTTTTTGTTGGATTTCGACTTTTACCCGTAAAAATATCGTTGGATTATTGACAATTATTCTCTTTTTTGCCCATGCTTGGTTTGTCATAAAACTGTTGATGTATTTTGAATATTTCCAAGAATATCTGCAACCTTATTATATTCAGTTAAACCACTTTAAATTGATTACTTCGTCGCTCATTAAAAATTATGCTTGGGCAACGCAACATACCATTCCTGCTTGCTTGGGTGTGTGCGTGCTGATTGAAAATTTTAAGCATAAAACAGATTTAAAATATCTACTTTTAATGTTACTTTCTACTATGTTTTGGAGTCCGCTAACGGCAGTTGGCTTGGTTCCTTTTGTGGCTTTTTATTTCGTAAAAAAAATAAAAACCTTATTTTCAAGAAATTCAACAAAGGATTTGGGTCTAATGATACTATTAATATTATCCTTCTCTCCTCTCCTACTCTACTTCGTTAGCACCGAAGGGATTCATGAAAATAACACAGAATTTATTTGGCAAACGGGTATATCTTCTTGGTGGATTTTCTATTTAATTTATACAATTTCTAACTTCTTTATCTGGGGATTATTCCTGAATTATAAGCAAAATCAATACATTTTTTTGTGGAAAATTGCCGTAATATTTCCGTGTTTAATTGCCATTTATAGAATTGGCATATATAACGATTTTAATATTCGAGTTTCTTTTCCTTCATTTTTTATGCTATCTATTTTGGTAGGAATTTCGGTGGTAGAAAAGCTGAAACTGAAGTCTGTAATTGGCATTGGAATTTTGATTTTGATATTCATAAATTCTCTCCCCAATTTTAGTCATATTTCCAAAAGTATTTCCTTCAAAAAACTACTCACTACGATTGAAAAACCGTTTATTTTCAAGGCAAAAAATATGCTTGAATTTCAGCGAGTTGCCTACGGAGATGAATCGGCGGTTTTGGAGTATTGTTTAAAGAAAGATTCGGTTTTTGAGAAGTATTTTTTAAAAAAGTAACATAGGCTTTAGCCTGCAATCGCCCAAATAGGCTAAAGACTACGCTACTTTTTAATAATCAAAAATGAAGAACTTCCAAAAAATCCTTTCTTCAAGATTTTCTCCTCCATTTTTACCATTTTATAAAAAAAATCATTCAACCAATAAGGGGGGACACTCACATCGGAAACCAATTTTGAAGTATCAATCAAACCCAATTTCAATTGAATTTGTTGAGAAATTCTAACAACTAAAACCAAAGGCGAAAGTACCCAAGTCCAATAAGAATGATATTGAATTTTGAGCGAAGTATTTGACGTAAATTCTTGAAAATCTTTGAGCGTAAACCGCCATTTTCCCCCTACGGCAATGTCGTGCGTACCGTAGAAAATATCAAATGAATTATTATTGGAAAGGAAAATTCCGTTGGGTTCCAAAAGGACTTCAATATTTTGTAAACCATTGATAATTTGCAATTTATCTAAACAATAAAAAACATCATTGCAAATAATTACATCAAATTGTTGGTTTTTAAAAACCACTGGAACATCATCAATGGAGCATTTTTGGACGTTTAAATTTCGCAATATAGAGAAATAAATTGAGGCATCAGAATAGTCAATTCCTTGCAGGTTTTGATAGCCATGTTGTCGTAAAAAACTCAACAATCCGCCCGTTCCACAGCCAATATCCAAGATAGAAACCTCTTTGTTTGAAGGGAATTTTATTCCAATTTCTGCCAATATTTTTTCGTAAAGAATTCTGTACCACCAAAGTTTTCCTTCGGCTTCATACATCATTCTGAATTCTTCTTTACTACTATCGAGCATCGTTGAGTTTAGTAATTTTGAGGGTATATTGAGGCGTATTGCTTTGGGTTAAAAAGGTCTTTCCGATGTATTCGCCCACAATTCCGATAGAAATGAGCTGAATTCCCCCAATAAATAGTACCAATAATCTGATTGGATAATCCACGATATTTATAAACTGTAAAATTGATAAAATTAAAGCAATAAATGTGGATAGAAAACCCAAAAACATCGCTAATCGAACTGGTAAAAGCGAGTAACCGAAAATTATATTCAAGAAAAGACTTGTCAATTTTTTGGCGGTATAGTTTGATTCTCCGTGATGACGGTCATTATGTTGAACCGTCACTTTGCCAACATTATCCGTTACATTAAAAATCAAACCGTCAATGTACGGATACGGTCCTTTATATTTACAAATCTCTTCAACAATTTCTTTCTTGATAATTTTAAAACTTGATAAATATAAATCTTGGGGCTTTTGAAATAAAGAGGTTGTAATTTGATTGACAAACCAACTCCCAAAATTCCGAAATTGATGATGTTTTTTCTCATCATATTGTCCATAAACTACGTCAAAATTGCCTTTCTCCGCTGTTTCTAATAATTTAACAATTTCGGAAGGCGGGTTTTGAAAATCATCGTCAATAATAACAGCATATTGCCCTTTTGCATAATTTAAACCACATATAACGGCTTGAAATTCACCAAAATTTTTGCGAAGCGAGAGAAATGAAATATTATTAAATTTTTCAGTAAGTTCGAGGCAAACTTTCTCCGAATTATCCTTACTTCCATCGTTTATTAGGATGATTTCAAAGGAATATATCCATATTTGTTCTTGTACATTTTCGACAAGTTTTTGAATGGTAACGGCCCCATGATAAACTGGTATGATTACGGAAAGAAGCATTTTATCAGTTTGGTGTGATATTTAGAATTGATTTAAAAAATGAATAATATAAGATATTTCTGGGTCGGTTAAAGCTGTATTTAAGGGTAAACTAACCACTTGTTCATGGATTTTTTCGGTAATTGGCAAAGACCTATCTTCCCAGCACTTATAGGCCAATTGTTTGTGAGGTGCAATGGGATAATGAATATCAGTTCCAATGCCTTTTTCGGACAAAAAAGTTCTAAACTTTTCTCTTTCTAATACCCGAACAACAAAAAGATGCCAAACATCGGAATCTACTGAAATGTGGCTTGGAAGGATAATTTTCGGGTTATGTATTTCCGTCAAATACCGTTTCGCAATCTTTCTACGATACGCATTTTCAGCATCAAGATTGGATAATTTCAAACTCAAAATTGCCGCTTGTATCTCATCTAAACGAGAATTATATCCTTGATAATCAAATATATACTTTTCATTCGACCCATAATTTCGTAATGCTCTTATTCTTGCTGCCAATGCATCATCGTTGGTCGTAATTGCTCCACCATCACCCATAGCACCTAAGTTTTTGGATGGATAGAAGCTAAAGCCTGCTCCGTCTGATAAATTACCCGCTTTTACGCCTTGATACGTAGCTCCGTGGGCTTGGGCGGCATCTTCAAAAACTTTCAGATGATACTTTTGAGCCAAGGCATTAATCTTATCCATCTCACAGCATTTTCCGTAGAGATGAGTCACTAAAATAGCTTTTGTTTTGGGTGTAATAGCTTCTTCAATTGCCTGACAATCAATTAGATAATCATGAAAATCGGGTTCAATAAGAACGGGAACAAAATTGGCGTTTGAAACGGATAGAATGGTTGCGATGTAGGAATTAGCGGGTACTATAATTTCTGAATTTGGAGGGAATTCAGCGGCTTTTAAAAGAATTGTGAGCGCATCTAAACCGTTGGCAACGCCAATGCAATGTTTTACGCCACAATATTGAGCAAATTCAGTTTCAAATTGTTTTAACTTTTCTCCTAAAATATACCACCCAGAGGACAAAATTTTAGTAACTATTTCTGCAATTTGAGTTTCATAAATTTGATTCGTTGCTTTGAGACTTAAAAAGGGTATTTGCATTTTTCAAATTTCTATGTTCACTGCTTGACTGTATGGTTCGAAAATATAATCCTCTTTTTCATACTCCGTATTTGCCATCACCAAAAGAATTGAAGATTCTGTAAATTCATCCATGACGTGCCAATCTTCGGGCGCCAATAATACACATGTTTCGGGAGAGTCTAAATAAAAAGATTCTTGCTTTAGATTATTATCAACAAAAACTCGGCAACTTCCAGATATACAAACCAATGCTTGCCAAGTTTTCAAATGTCGATGTCCGCCTCGTTCTTGTCCTTCTTTTCCTCGAATATAAAATACTCGTTTGATTTCCCCCGGTAATATTTTTTCAAAAACGGTAAGGTCACCAGCATCTGACTTAAATGTACTAAGGGGTAAAAATTTTGCCATAGATAGATTTGATAGAGTTCATTGATGATTTACGTAAATATAATAAGTTTCGTTAACATTAATAGATACCATCTTATAAATCCTAC
>JBBAKY010000071.1:0-19048 GCA_040403295.1 Arcicella sp. | reverse complement strand
AATTCTCAGTCAGAGATTGGATGTCACTGCATTTTATGGCATTCTCAGTCGTTTTCTTACGTAAAATCAATAAAAAAGAAAGTTTAAACAACTTCTATTTCATTTTCTTCATTTTTTGTATTTTGCTGTACATCAATTTCTTATCCTACCAAAGGACAATCTCAGAATAATATTAACCAAACAGATTTGTTCCGTTTAGACTGTGAAGATTATATTGTAGGTGGAAACGTTGAAACACAAATCATTTGGACAAAAACAGGTCTTTTGTTTTTTCTTTTTGGCAGTAATGAGGGAAATGAAGAAATTAGACGAGAAAAAGTTTATCTGAAAGCCTGTAAAGAAAACCATATTGATGGTATCAACCTAAGTTTGAAACTAAGCGTTTGTATTGCCTTTATTAGTATGGAATTACTCAGAATATAAAACCTATGTTACTGGTAAGGGCGAGAGAATCAAAACTGATTCTCAAAAGAAATTAGACAGTAAATCAACGTATATTTCAGCTCTTCGAAATGTTACGAAGGACAATCTCGAAGTATGAATAAAAAGAATTTCCAATCCGCTATTTAGCAAAAAAAACCTTCAAGTCAATTTTGAAGAGCTTTTTTGCTAAAATCTATTCCTTAATTCATGATAATTTTCTCCTTAAAAACAGGTTTCTCTTTCTCTGGAACGACGGGCTTGCCATTAATCAAAACCTTCTTCGTGGTGGTATCAAATTTGATGGGTTCGTGCTGTGGAAAATACATTGAGAATTCATATTTTCTCTTCTTTTCTACTTTCTCAATTTCAGGATTAGAAAAAATAGGAATTGTCTCCACCGCTGTTTGACTTCCATAAGTAATTCTTTTGCTATTTGGGCGTTGTTCTGCTACATGGTTAGCTGTATTATTTTCCTCAGCTCTTCTTATTACCAAAATTTTCACATTCGCTCTATTAACGCCCGTCAAACCTAAATCATGCGCTACACTATGCGTCAATTCGAGCGGTGTCGTTTGGCTTTTTCCATTCACTTCAACTATTTCCGAACGATTATTAACCATGTTTCTAACTTCTATCAACGAACCTATCGGCAAAAATTCATGCGAACAAGTGCGGTGACGACTACTTAAATAATCACCATTTACCATTTTTTTCCCGTAGCGACCAATCGTATAAACACTTGCTTCTTGCGTGTATTCTTCTTGGGCAAGCGATTCATTCAAACTTAAAAAAGCCAAAAAACTGAGGGTGAAAATTATTTTTATAAAATTCATATTTGCAAAATTTAATGAAGTCAAAAAAATAGTATTGATATCCAAAAGTAACATATTACGGATAAAAATTCATCTATAATGACGAAGAAAGTCCATAGAAGGTGATTCGATGGACTTTCTTTGGTAATAAAAATTGGTAAATTTAGTTTGTAATTAATTGATAATCAATATATTAACCGTTTACTCAATTCTTCTTTTGTTCGCTTGGTTTTACGTAGTCGTACTTTCGGAAATTGACTTTGAAATCGGGTTCTTTTTTAGCATTAATGGCAATATTTCCTTGATTTTTGCCCTAATTCACCACCGATATTCTAATATCAATCGTTTTCTGTCCACCCATACCCAAGGCATGAGCAACGGCATCAGTAAATTCAAGTACCAAGTCTTCATCCGAGACTTCGTTATCATTAATAATTACCTAAATTACCTTTTTATTTTTTAGATTTACAATCTCAACCACCGTCCCAATGGGAAAGTATTCGTGCGAAGACGTGAATGTTTTTGCGTTTAGTATATCACCCGAAGTTGTCGTATCTCCATAAGCTTCAATTGGATAGGAAGCCGCCTTTCCCTTGAAGTCTTGTGCGAAATTTTTTGTAGTGATTAGTAAATTAGCAATTAAAATAAGGGCAAATGTGTGTTTTAACATAAGCTAATAAATTGAGGAGCTATTAAAATAACAGAGCATTTTAGGGTTATGGGATTGCTGATATTCTTATAAAAATTAAGCATATCAATTTTCCTTATTTTGCGAATTTGACGAAAAAATGTTAAAATATATGAACATCTAAACAATATTTATGCCATGAAAATACTTTTGAGTGTATTTTTTCTCATTTTATCATTTAAAAATGCCTATGCTGATAAAAGTAGGTTCAATACCGACGTACTCATTATCGGTGGAGGGACCAGCGGAACGATGGCGGGAATCCAGGCTGCTCGCATGGGAGTGAAGACAATTATCGTGGAAGAAACACCGTGGCTTGGCGGCATGATGACCTCGGCGGGTGTGAGTGCCATCGACGGAAATCATCAATTGCTTTCTGGGCTTTGGGCAGAATTTCGGAATGAATTAGTTAAATATTACGGCAGTGAACCGGCATTAGCCACGGGTTGGGTCAGCCAAGTGATGTTTGAACCTGCCGTTGCCCAAAAAATCTTACGAGAAATGTGTGCAAAAGAGAAAAATCTGAGCGTAATTTCTTCGGTAAAATTTCAAAATATCAAGAAAAAAAATACAGGTTGGACGGTGGATTTTAGCGATAATATTGTTATCAATACAACCATCTTAATTGACGGAACCGAATTGGGCGATGTGGCCGCAAAAGTAGGCGTAAAGTACGACGTGGGCATGGAATCAAAAGAAACTTACAACGAAAAAGTTGCTCCTGAAAAAGCCTATAATATCGTCCAGGATTTGACGTATGTCGCCATCTTAAAAGAATGTAATAAAGAGGTAACAATCAGTAAACCATTGAATTACAAAAAAGAAGATTTCATTTGTGCCTGTGAAAAACTTTGTCCTGATAAAAAAATGCTCCGCCTTTGGGATTGTGATAAAATGAAAACTTATGGACAAATTCAGCAGGGTAAATTCATGATAAATTGGCCCATCAACGGTAATGATTTCTACGCCAATATGATTGAAATGAATGATGCCCAACGGCAAGAAGTAATCAAAAAAGCAAAGGAACATACTTTAGGGTTTATCTATTTTATGCAAACAGAATTGGGTTGGGAAACGCTTGGCTTATCGGATGAATTTCAAACGGATGATAAACTTCCTTTGATGCCTTATTATCGTGAAAGTAGGAGAATTCACGGCTTGGCTCGACCCAATATGAATCATTTGGAAAAACCTTACGACCAAGCCGAACCACTATACAGAACAGGCATTGCGGTTGGCGATTATCCCATCGACCAACATCATGGCAAAAACCCAAATGCTCCTGATTTGTATTACGTTCCTGTGCCTTCATTCAGTATTCCTTTAGGCAGTTTAATTCCAGAAGATGTTGATAATCTGATAGTTGCCGAAAAGTCTATCTCGGTTTCAAATATCGTAAACGGCGCAAGTCGCTTGCAATCGGTGGTAATGGGCATTGGACAGGCGGCTGGTACGCTCGCTGCCTTATGTGTGCAGGAGAGAATTTCGCCCAAACAGGTTTCTATTAGAAAAGTACAAGATAATCTTTTGAAATCGAAGGCATATTTATTGCCATTTTTAGATGTACCACCAACGCATCCAAACTTTGAAGCCATTCAAAGAATTGGGACAACGGGAATTTTGAAAGGAGAAGGGAAAAACTATAAATGGGCTAATCAGACGTGGTTTTATCCCGATTCGGTCATGACTAATGGAGAAGTAATAAATGCGTTAAAAATCATTTACCCAAACCTCAAAATGCAAGCGAATGAACAAGTAATATCAGAGAAATTAGTAGCTGATGATGCTTTTGAAATTCTTACTAAAATACAACCCGTACCCGCTGATTATTTGCAATCAATCATGAAAAATTATCCTAATAGAAATCAACCAATAACTCGTGCAATTTTGGCGGATTTGATTGATAAAATTATTGACCCATTTCATAAAAGAGAGGTGGATTTTAAGGGAAATTTTAGGTAATTATGTTGTAAAAATAGCTTTGTCCGTCGTCAATAAAATGATTAATTTTGTATAAATAAATGTAACACAAATTTTCCAATTCGTAGAAAAAAGTGCATCAAAATAAAACCACAATATTCCAAAATTTAGGATTGATAGATTACCAAACCGCTTGGGATTATCAAGAAGAACTCCACGCCAAAATCGTAGCAATTAAACTTGAAAATAGAAATTTGTTACCTGATAATCAGTTAGATACGCCTAATTATATTCTTTTTTGTGAACATTCTCATGTATATACTTTAGGAAAAAGTGGTAAACCAGAACATCTTTTATTGGATGAAAAAGGCTTGGAAAACTACGAAGCAAAATACTATAAAATCAATCGGGGAGGAGATATCACTTATCACGGAAAAGGGCAATTAGTGGGTTATCCAATTCTTGATTTAGAGAATTTTTTTACCGATATTCACCGATATATGCGCTTTTTAGAAGAAGCCGTGATAAGAACTTGTGCAGATTTTGGCATTGTGGCAGGTCGTATTCAAGGCCTCACGGGCGTTTGGATTGACCATATTGAACTCAAAAACCCAAGAAAAATTTGTGCGATGGGCGTAAAAGCAAGTCGCTGGGTAACGATGCACGGTTTTGCCTTGAATGTTAATACTGATTTGAGTTATTTCAATCACATTGTTCCTTGCGGAATTGACGATAAAGCGGTTACTTCCATGGAAAAAGAATTGGGGCAAACAATCAATTTTCAGGAGGTTTCGGATAAAATGTTGAACCATTTAAAAGATATTTTTGAGATAGATGCTTTAAAACCACATAACTCACAATTTATTGCTCAAAGTTAATTATGAAAAAAGATATAGAATTTCCTTTAGTTGAAGGCATAAAAATTACGATTGCCCGAAACATCAACGAAGACAATGAAGCCGAATGGGACGTTTATTTAATCAATCGCTCGAAGACCAATATTGATACGGTTTTGGTAACCTCTCGTGGTTACGGATTTGACAAGGAAGGAAAACACATCAAAACCTCCGAATTACGTCATTTTTATAAGCATTGTGTGGCGGGAGAAATTATTAAAATTGAGATGATAGCTCCCGAAGTTTTTCATTTGAATAATGAATATTGGGTGAGCTATTATATTGGAAATCAGATATTTGACAAAAAATTTATCTTCGTGCCAGATAGTATCCGAGAAGAAAATTTAATCTTCATCGAAAACTTAAATCTGGAAGGAGTTTTACATGAATGAGATTTAGGGATGAATTATGAAATATAAGTTATGAGGTTAAACTTAAATATTATAATTTCGATTGTTACAACCTCATAATTCATACTTAAATATCAAATACATGGATTTTAAAAAACTCGCCAAAAATTTATTATTTATAGATATCGAAACGGTTTCGGCAGAACGAGATTTTAATCATCTTTCCGACCGAATGAAGGCTCTATGGCTTCATAAAGCCAGTTTTTTGAGCAATCCAAACAAGTTAAATGATGAAGAATTTTACTTCGACCGTGCCGGAATTTATGCTGAATATGGAAAAATTATAACCATTGGCGTGGGTTTTTTCCACTGGAATGATGAGGATGAAATTTGTTTGAAGGTAAAATCAATTAGCAACGATAGTGAAGACGATTTGTTGAGAGAATTTAAAGGTTTAATTGAAAAAAAATATAAACCAACCGCTTTATCTTTGTGTGCGCACAACGGGAAAGAGTTCGATTATCCATATCTTTGTCGTAGAATGTTGATAAATAATATCGAAATTCCCAAAGCACTCCAAATTTCTGGGCGTAAACCCTGGGAAATTCCACACTTTGATACACTTGATATGTGGAAATTTGGCGATAAAAAACACTACACTTCGCTGGAATTATTAGCCGCCCTTTTTAATATTCCAAGTAGTAAACTTGAACTCAGTGGCAACCAAGTAAATCATACTTATTACGTCGATAATTCTTTGCCCAAAATAGCGCAATACTGTCGTGAAGACATTATTGTTTTAGCTCAATTATTTCTAAAATTCCAAAATCTGCCATTGGTAAAAGAGCTGAATATTGAAAGAATATAAGTATAAACACTTAAATTCGCCTTTCATTTTTTTCTTTCCTTCCAAAATCTGTCTAACAAAATATCGAATATTACATTTGTAATATTTAACCACAATCTTTGGATCACGAACCACATGAAACAATTTTGCCTAACCCTAATTTTAACGGCTATTTATTTTACTGGAAATGCCCAAACATTTACGCAAGTTAAAGCCGAAAATGCACTTCAAACTTACAGAGATAACTTAGCAATTCTCAGAAAAGACCATTTAATCGGTAGAAATTTACCCGCTGTCAGTTTCTTCTTTTTTGGTATGGGCGACCGCCTCAAAATGATTTATAAAGATGGCGTGCTTTATAATGCCAAAACAGGAAAAGCGTTGAGACGTTGGAAAGTAGAAACTGCCATCATTGTTCCTTCTGAATATTTAGTACACCTCGAACTTGAAAATGGCAAAGCCGTGGACATTCAAGAAGATACGCAAGGCGTGTATATTTATGAGAATAATATGCAGGTAATCATGGCAGAAAGCAAACTGAATTTGCCCACTTTTGAAGGCAAAAAATACGCTGCTATTTTGAGAGTATTGCATCACGAAATTTTGATAAACGTTGATGAAGGATTGCCTTTGGCCAACTTTTTAGTGTATCAAAAATCCAACTATCGCTCGGCTGCTATGATGACGATGGTGATGAAACAAACCAATAATTTAAGTCTAATCTCGAATTGGGTAACAAATTTAAAAGAGCCTTACGATAGAAGTCTGGAAGGATACGCAGAGATCGATAATTTGGGGCAAGTACTTTACATGATTTCGGCAGTTTCAAACAATAAACACCCTCTGATTGATCAAGTTTTGGAAGAAGCGGAAGGCTATAAAAATAGTGATTATATAGAAGGAAAAACGGAAGGTAGTTATCATCCAGTATATCAAACAAAATGGGTGAAATTTGGATTAAAGGCTCTGGGAATATCTGATAGCTACAAAATTCCACTAATTTACGATAATTATTCGCCCGTTTTTTGGGTAGACTATAAAATTGAGAATATTGGAGGAGATCAATTTGATGAATCCATAAATGTCAATTCTCCTTATCTAACATGGGCAGAAGACCATACTTTTAACCAAAAAAGAGCCATTGTTTCTTTGGTAGATTATCCGCTTTCTTGGGAATCCGAAAGTAAATCTGCCAATTACTCGCCCATGAATGTGGTTGACAAAGGATATGTACAAGGCAGGGTTTGTGCAACTCACGCATGGCACGCTTCGGAGATGTTTTTATTATTGACAGAACAGAAATAAGTAGGCAATTAGCAGTAAACTAAAAATTCCGATTCCGAACTTATAATTCTGAATCGGAATTTTGCTAACTGCCAACTGTGCAATTATTCATATTTCTTAGGGGCATACAAAAATCCAAATGCCTCAGCTCCTTCACGAGTATGCACCTTGTGATGCACGTAATGAGCTTTCATAATTCGTTTCATATACGGATGTTTTGCAATAAATTTTATTTTAATTCTGCGATGAACAATTACATCGTGAAAGACAAAATAAAATATACCATAAAAAGCAACACCCAAACCAATCCAAAACAAAAACCATAAGCCTTCAAAGTAAGTCCCCAAGGCAAAAGTAGTGATGGAAACGCCTGCAAAAACTATTGCAAAAAGGTCATTTTTCTCCAAAGGTTCGTTGTGATGCACGTGATGCGACTTGTGCCAAGTCCACATAACACCGTGCATGATGTATTTGTGCGTAAACCATGCCACTCCCTCCATGAAAAAAAATGTACCAACTGCCAACAAGATTTTTATTAACATGATTTAATATTTTATATATTTATCTATCAAATTTCGTAATTATTTATCCTTTTAACCAAACGTTTCGAGAATTTGTTTCATCAAAAAACCTTAAAAATCTCACAAAACAATCATTTCATTACCTTTGCATTATGAACCAATTATTACTCATCTTCATTGGCGGGGGTCTTGGGAGTCTTACTCGCTTTTCAATCGGTAAATTTATTCAAGAAAATATTGATAAAACATTCCCTTTTGGCACCTTGGGCGTGAATGTTTTGGCAAGTATTGTTTTGGGGATTTTTGTAGGAATGGTCGAGGTAAAATCATTGACCAATCCCAACATCAAAGCCTTGATTGCCATTGGTTTTTGTGGTGGATTCAGTACATTTTCCACTTTCTCGAACGATACGTTACAATTGATTCAAAACAATAGAATTTTTGAAGCTTTGACCAATATTTTATTGAACGTAATCTTATGTATCTTAGCAACTTTTGCAGGAATAACTTTAGCAAAAATATGAAGCCAATATATTTTATACTCCTTTTTACAATGACTCTATTATCAAATACTAACGCTCAAGATTTAGGAAAAATTCTTCATTATTCTCACAATATTTTCAAAGAAAAAACCATCACTAAACGTCGTTTTGGGTATCAAACGCTGGTGAATAGAATTAAGGAATTGAAGAAAAATTCGATGTTTGAAGTATCCGTAGCCACAAAGTCCTCTGAAGGACGAGACATTTATTTAATTAAATGCGGAACGGGCAAAACTAAAGTCATGCTATGGTCGCAAATGCACGGTGATGAACCCACCGCTACAATGGCATTGGCAGATATTTTTAATTTTTTAGAAAATAAAAAAGACAGCGTAAAACGAGAAATTAACCCGATTTTAGATAATCTTAGAGAAGAATTACTGAAAAAATGCACCTTTTATTTCGTCCCAATGTTAAATCCTGACGGTGCAGAAGCATGGACTCGCTACACGACTTTAGGAATTGACATGAACCGTGATGCTTTGGCACTTCAAACCCCCGAGGGGCAGTTATTAAAGCAACTAATTTTTGAGGTAAAACCCGATTTTGGTTTCAATCTTCATGATAAAAACCGACGATATTCAGCGGGTCAGTCGGGTAATTTAGCCACGATGTCGTTCTTGGCAACGGCTTACAATCAATCCGAAGATATCAATCCTATACGCAAGCGAGCGATGCAAGTAATTGTGGGCATGAATCAAGCTGTGCAAACATACATTCCGAATGCCGTAGGAAGGTGGATGTCAGATTTTGAGCCAAGAGCTTTTGGTGATAATATCCAAAAATGGGGTACAACTTTGATTTTAATAGAATCGGGTGGCTATAAAAACGACCCTGAAAAACAATACATTCGTAAACTTAATTTTGTGTCCATCCTCACGGGTTTACAGATGATTGCGTCAAAAAAATACAAGAAACAGAGCATCAAAGAATACCAAGAATTACCGCTGAATAGTAAAGCAATTTATGATTTAATTATCAGAAATGTAACGATTAAAAAAGGCGAAACCACTTTCAAAGCCGACATTGCCATTAATCGAAATGAAAGACCCGTTACGGGAAAAGATTATTTCACTAATAGTTCTATTATAGAAGAAATAGGCGATATGTCAGTCTTTTTTGGAACGGACGAAATAGACGCAACGGACATGGAAATTATTTCAGAAAAAGAAATTGGCTTAGGCTCAAAAGCTGAGTTTCAATTAGTTAATAAAGAAGGGAAAATTGTTTATACAATTAAAAATGGAGTTATAGAATAAAATATGCAAAATCCAGTAATAATTTTTGGTGCAAACGGCTTAGGAGCTGTTGCCCTCGACATTTTCAAAAGAAATAACGTAGTCGTTTACGCATTCTTAGATGATAATAAAGAATTACACAATACAGAAATTGACGACGTAGTAGTTTTAGGAAGCACCGACGACGAAGGTTTTACCAAATTAATCGGCAAAAAATGCGAAGCCTTCGTGGCTATCGACGACCAAAAAGTGCGTAAAAATATCGTTGATATGATTCTGGATGTTCGTAAGGTGCAAGTAGTGAATGCTATTCATGAACAAGCAATTATTGCCTCAACTTCCGAAATCGGACACGGCAATTTAGTAGCCGCAGGTGCTATCATCAACGCCCGAGCGAAAGTTGGAAACAATAACATTTTGCATAGTAAAGTCTTAGTAGATTACGATGCAGAAATTGGTGATTATGTCCAAATTGGAGCGGGAAGCACCATTGGAGCGGGAGTTTCGATTGAAGATAACGTTTTTATCGGCTCAGGTGTAACCATTATTGGCGGTATAAAAATCGGCAAAGGCGCAAGAATAGGAGCGGGGTCTGTGGTGATTGAAGCGGTGAAAGCAAAAGAGACTGTTTTTGGAAATCCTGCTAAGAAGGTGTAGAGTATGGTCTGGTTCAAGTATCCACGCTTGAACCACTATTTCCCAATCTCAAAATACTTAACCTCAACACCCAAATCGCCCAACAATTGTCGTGTTCGTTCCGGGCGTGCATCCGTAATAAAAACCTGCGAAAAAGTGCCATCGACCATCATCGTGATGAGTTGTTGAATGCGACGGTCGTCAAGTTTATCAAAAATATCATCTAATAGTAGGAGAGGAGGAAAGCCCTTTACTTTAGTCAGCATTTCAAACTGAGCTAATTTCAAGGCAATCACAAACGATTTTTGTTGCCCTTGCGAACCAAATTTGCGGAGCGTAAACCCATTTATTTCAAAAATAAAATCATCTTTATGACTGCCCATAGTGGTACGTTGAGCTGCCAAATCTCGCTGACGATTTTTTCTGAAAATTTGCGTAAAAATCTCGGCCCCAACTTCTGATTCATAAATCATTTCAACTGCCTCTCGAGCATCCGAAAGTGTGTTATAATGTTTCTTGAAAATGGGTAAAAATTCTGTAACAAATTGATTACGAGATTGATAGAGTTTCAATGAAACTTCCACCAAAGGATCAGAATAAATGTCCAATAATAAGTCATCGGTATAATTTCTTTCAGAAAACTGTTTCAAAAGGGAATTTCGTTGCAATAAAAGCCGATTATATTGCAAGAGATTTTCCAAATATTCTGAATCCAATTGAGCCATTACACCATCAAAGAATTTCCGCCTTTCTTCGCTTCCATCACGAATAATATCCGTATCATTGGGTGACAACATCACTACTGGGAATCGCCCAATATGTTCCGAAATGCGTTCGTAGGCCTTTTTATCCCGTAAAACAGCCTTTTTTTGTCCACGTTGGAGGGATACAGTTATAAGTTGTGATTTGTGTAACTCGCCACTTATTTCAAAATCTCCTTCAATCATCATATATTCTGCCTCATGATTAATACTTAAAGCATCTTGATTAGAAATTGAACTCTTCGTTAAGGCCAAAAAATAAATGGCGTCCAATAAATTAGTTTTGCCCGAGCCATTTTCACCCACAATACAGTTTACCCGTTCCGAAAACTCAAAAGATTCGTATTCATAACTCTTAAAATAAGCTAAACTGATTTTTTGTAAGTGCATATTTTGGGTGTTTTATGGAATAGTTAACCGGTATGAGGTTAAGTGACAGATGAATTGTGTTTATTCTTGATAGATAATACCTAATACCTTGTAACTGATACCTAAAAATGTTTTGTCCATTATTCGTTTTGTCGTAATTTCGTATTGCAAAATAACAGTGGATTTGTGGTGATAACAAACCGCAGATGTCTATTTAAGATTAGATTTTAAGATTAGTAAGTAAATAATACTCGCTAAGATTACGCACCCCGTTAAAATTCACTCAATCACAATTGTTTAAGATGGCAAAGAAAGCTGAAAACAAAGTAAAATATTCGAAAGAAACCTATATGTACTGGTACGAGTCAATGGTTCTTCAACGCAAATTTGAAGAACGTGCTGGTCAATTGTACGGACAACAAAAAATCAAAGGTTTTTGTCACTTGTATATCGGGCAAGAAGCCTGTTCATCAGGAGCAAAATCTGCTTTGAAAGATGGTGATAAGTACATCACTGCTTACCGTGACCACGGAATTCCTTTGGCATTAGGTTCTGACCCAAATGCGGTCATGGCTGAATTATTTGGAAAAGCAACGGGTATTTCAAAAGGTAAAGGCGGTTCAATGCACATCTTTGATAAATCAGTTGGTTTTGTGGGTGGGCATGGTATCGTAGGAGCGCAAATTCCAATGGGTGCAGGTTTAGCATTTGCCGAAAAATATAACAAAACGGGTAATTTAGCTATTTGTTATTTTGGGGATGGTGCTGTTCGTCAAGGAGCATTACACGAAGCCTTCAATATGGCAATGATTTGGAAATTACCTTGTATTTTTGTGGTAGAAAACAACGGATACGCCATGGGAACGTCGGTAGCTCGTACTTCTAACGTAACGGATCTTTATACAATTGGAGAATCGTATGACATGCCATCTGAATCAGTTGATGCGATGTCAGTTGAGGCAGTTCATGAGTCAGTTTCACGGGCAGCAACCCGTGCGAGAGCAGGCGAAGGACCAACTTTCTTAGAATTTAAAACGTATAGATACAGAGGACATTCAATGTCTGACCCTCAAAAATATCGTACAAAAGATGAAGTTGAATCTTACAAAATGCGTGACCCAATCGAGCAAGTAAAGAAAGCTATTTTGGATAACGAAATTGCCACTGAAGAAGATTTATTAGCCATTGATGTTCAAATCAAAGCAAGAGTTGAAGAGTCGGTTAAATTTGCGGAAGAATCAGCTTATCCAGACCCAAAAGAAATTTATACGGATGTGTATGTAGATGATTATACTTTCCCAGTGGAATAATCGTAATTGATATATTAGAAAAGCCTTCTAAAATTCGTTTTAGAAGGCTTTTCTTGTTTAGAGCTACAAAAAAGAGCCATAACTTACGTCATGGCTCTTTTTTTAGAATTTGTTTCAGCTAATTACTTAACTTCAACTTCAGCACCAGCTTCTTCTAAAGATTTTTTCAAACCTTCAGCTTCGTCTTTAGAGATTCCTTCTTTAACAGCTTTTGGAGCGCTATCAACTAAGTCTTTAGCTTCTTTTAAGCCAAGACCAGTTAAGTCTTTCACCAATTTAACTACTGCCAATTTACTTGGACCAGCAGCTTTCAAGATTACGTCAAATGCAGTTTGCTCAGCAGGAGCTTCAGCAGCATCACCTGCACCAGCACCACCGCCAGCTACCATTACAGCCGCAGCAGCAGCAGGCTCAATGCCATACTCATCTTTCAAAATTGCTGCTAACTCATTAACTTCTTTTACTGTTAAATTTACTAATTGTTCAGCGAATGCTTTTAAATCTGCCATTGTATTAAGATTTTATTTGTTTTACGAATTTGATTAATTAATTTTTAATTCTAAACAATTGATGGAATACAACGATATTGTTAATTGTCAATTGTTAATTGTCTTATGCTTCTTTCTCTGAAAGAGTTTTCAAAATACCAGACAACTTCTGTCCACCACTTTGAAGAGCTGAAATAACATTTTTCGCTGGTGATTGTAACAATCCAATGATTTCTCCAATCATTTCTTGTTTCGACTTCACATTCTCTAAAGCTCCTAATTGGTCTTCACCAATAAATAAACTTCCTTCGATTGAAGCACCTTTGAACGTAATTTTTGTTTTTCCAGCTTCTTTCTTGAAATCTTTGATAAGTTTCGCAGGAGTTTTTGCGTTATCTGGAGAGAAAATAATTCCTGATAATCCTTTAAATACTGTATCATTGAATGCTGAATAGTCAACACCTGTAGTTTCCAATGCTTTTGCAATAAGCGTATTTTTAACAACACGATATTCAAAACCTCTCTGGAAACACATTCTTCTAAAATTGTTTACTTCTGCAACTGTTAAACCACCTGTATCAGTGATATAGAAGTATGGAGTTACCGCAAACTTTTCGCTTAACTCTTTGATGATTACACCTTTTTCTTCTTTTGTCATGATTACAATCCTTTAACTGTTCCTTGGTCAATTTTAACTCCTGGAGACATTGTAGAAGACAGATTTACTGACTTTACATAAGTTCCTTTGGCTGATGATGGCTTCAACTTCAACAAAGTGTTGATTAATTCCTGAGCATTTTCAGCTAATTTCTCAGGTGTGAATGAAACCTTACCGATTGAGGCATGAATGATACCTGTTTTATCAACTTTAAAGTCGATTTTACCAGCCTTCACCTCCGTAACAGCTTGTCCAACGTTCAAGGTAACAGTACCTGACTTTGGATTTGGCATTAAACCTCTTGGTCCTAAAACACGTCCCAAACGACCTAATTTCGCCATTACAGTCGGCATAGTGATAATTACATCAATATCTGTCCAACCTTTTTCGATCTGTTGGATGTAGTCATCCAAACCAACGTGGTCAGCTCCTGCCGCTTTTGCTTCCTCAACTTTATCAGGAGTACAAAGTACGAGAACTCGTACATTTTTTCCTGTTCCATGAGGCAAAGCAACTACGCCACGAACCATTTGGTCGGCTTTACGAGGATCAACCCCCAAACGAACATCGATATCTACTGAAGAATCGAATTTCGTATATGAAATCTCTTTCAAAATCTCTGCTGCCTTCGTAAGTGAATACGCTTGGGTTGCATCATATTTTAATTGAGCTTCTTTTTGCTTTTTTGTTAACTTAGCCATTTCTCTAATTTGAAAATTTGAAAATGTGATAGTTTGATAATTGAAAATCTAATAATTTGATAATTGATGGTTTGTTTAAACCTTAACTTTCAAAGGTAATAATTTTCAAATTTTCAAATTAAAACGGTTTTTCTCCTGTTACGTTCAAGCCCATTGAGCGGGCTGTTCCTGCTACCATGCTCATTGCTGATTCAATAGTAAAACAGTTTAAATCAGGCATTTTAGTTTCAGCAATTGTGCGAACTTGTTCCCAAGTTACAGCCCCAACTTTTTTCAAATTTGGTTGTGCTGAGCCTAATTTCACTTTGGCTGCTTCCAATAATAAGATTGGTGCAGGAGGTGTTTTTACTACAAATTCAAAAGATTTATCTTTAAAATATGTAATCAAAACTGGAAGGATAACGCCTGGTTTATCTTGTGTTCTTGCATTAAACTGCTTGCAGAACTCCATGATATTCAAACCTTTCGAACCTAACGCTGGTCCAATTGGAGGCGAAGGGTTTGCGGCACCACCTTTGCATTGCAACTTTACGTAGCCTGCTATTTCTTTTGCCATTACGGTAAATGTTTAAAATCTTTGAATTGATTTGAGATTTCTCTGCCAATAAGGCTGGAAGCTCCTTATCTGAGATTTCTCGGAGTAACGTGAAGAGATTATTCTGTAACGAAACAATCTGATTTACAGGACTTTGGTAGTTTTTACACTATTTAACAGAACCTGCTCCATGAAACGGACTGCAAAATTACGGCTTTGTTCTTAATATACAAAGCGTTAAAGAAAAAATTTTATAAATACCTACAAACTTGCGTACTCCTTTGCAAAATAAGTCAAAATTACTTTCGCTCCCGCTCTTTTGATGGATGTCAAACTCTCAACCATTGTTCTGGTTCCGTCCAACCAACCATTTTGGGCTGCTGCTTTTACCATCGCATATTCACCCGAAACATTATAAGCAGCAATTGGAATGTCGAAATTATCTTTTAACGCTTTTATGATATCCAAGTAGGCCAAAGCAGGTTTAACCATTAAAAAGTCAGCCCCTTCAGCATAATCCAACTCCGCTTCAATTAATGCCTCACGAGTATTGGCAGGATTCATTTGGTAGGTTTTTTTGTCGCCAAACTTTGGGGCAGAATCCAACGCATCACGAAAAGGGCCGTAAAATGCCGAGGCGTATTTTGCCGTGTAGGCCATAATACTGGTATTTATAAAACCTTCATCGTCAAGTATTTCTCGTAAATATCCAATACGGCCATCCATCATGTCCGATGGCCCAATGATATCTGCTCCTGCACGTGCTTGGGCAAGTGCCATATTTCCTAAAATTTGTAAGGTTTCATCGTTCAAGATATTTCCCTTTTCATCAACGTAACCATCGTGTCCATCGGATGAATAAGGGTCCATCGCTACGTCAGTCATTAAGGCAATATTGGGAAATTTATTTTTAATTTGATTTATTGACTCTAAATATAAACTACCCTGACGGTGGCTTTCAGAGGCAAATCTGTCTTTTTTATCTTCTGATAATAGTGGAAAAAGAGCAATTGAGCGAATTCCCAAGTCTTCTACTACCGTGATTTCTCCCAATAATTTATCTAACGAATATCTAAAAATATTAGGCATAGATTTTACTTCCGATGTCAAGTTATTTCCTTCCATGACAAACATTGGATAAATAAAATCATTGACTGAGAGGGTTGTCTCTTCCACCATCGCACGGATGGCTGCCGACTGGCGGTTTCTGCGGGGTCTTCTTAACATTAATTTAATTTTTAATTCAAAGTACAAATGTACCTATTGATAAAACAAAAAAATGAGTCCACTCGTTTGAATGTACTCATTTTTTATCTACTAAATATACAATTGATTTTTATTTCTCTACCTGCGAATAGTTTAACTCTACTGGTGTATTTCTACCAAAGATTTTAACCATTACATTCAATTTCTTTTTATCGTCAAAGATTTCTTCAACTGTTCCTTCAAATCCAGAGAAAGGTCCATCAATCACTTGAATGGTTTCGCCTTTTGAGAAACTTGTTGAAGATGCTTCCTCAACAGTTGCTGCTTCATCCATTTTTCCTAAAATACGAGTAATTTCACCTTGACGAAGCGGAATTGGTGTTTTAGATGTTTTACCATCATTCCAACTCAAAAAGCCAATTACACCAGGCATTGACGTTATTAAGTGGGCAACTTCACCGTATTTAATATCGGCTTCAACAAAGATATAACCCGAGAAAAGTGTTTTTTCACGAATGGTCTTTTTCCCATTACGCATTTCAAAAATCTTCTCAGTAGGAATCACAATCTGAGGAATATAATCTTCAAGTCCTTGTCTGGCAATTTCATTTTCCAAATAAGTTCTTATTTTCTTTTCTTGTCCCGAGACTGCTCTCAAAACGTACCAGCTTGTTTCTGCCATAATATTATTGCGGAATAGGGGATGCGGATTTTAAATCAATCTTATATTAGAATGATTGATAGAATAATTCTAAGCCTGATTTGAACAAAAAGTCAATCAAACCTACGACCATTGCGAATATCAATGATGCTACTAAAACAAGCGTAGATGATGCTTGTAGCTCAGAAAATTTAGGCCATGTTACGTTCTGTGTAACTTCAGTCCAAGAATCACCAAAAAGATTTTTAATTTTGTTCATGGTTGTTGTTTTAGCTATTAGTTATAAGTTTTAAATGGTTCAAAACTTATAACTGTTATTAAACTTTTAAGTTCCAGAATTTTAGAATTCAAATTTCAAGCCAGTTTACAATTTCTTGCAAAAATCTTAAAATCTGAAACCCAAAATTTGGAACTTAATATTGGCACGGGAACAAGGATTCGAACCCTGATCAAGGGTGTTGG
Source organism: Arcicella sp. (assembly GCA_040403295.1). Classification (GTDB taxonomy): domain Bacteria; phylum Bacteroidota; class Bacteroidia; order Cytophagales; family Spirosomataceae; genus Arcicella. Next base: position 1,740 of record JBBAKY010000071.1, on the reverse strand, counting down.
AGACCCGCATTCTACCGTTGAACTATTCCCGTATTTAATGGATTGCAAAGATAGAGGTTTATCTTTATATTTTCAAAATACTTCGTGAAAATATAAAAGTAAAAATTTTAAATACGATGATAAACCCATGAAAAAAGCGTCTCTTTTAGAGAGACGCTTTTTTTATACTTGAGGCAATTTTACTCAACAATTTCAGTTACCTGACCAGCACCTACTGTACGACCACCCTCACGGATAGCGAAACGAAGTCCTTTGTCCATCGCAACTTTGTTCAACAAAGTTACATCAATTGTTAAGTTATCACCAGGCATACACATTTCAACTCCCGCTGGTAACATGATTTCTCCTGTTACGTCTGTTGTACGGAAATAGAATTGTGGACGATATTTGTTGAAGAATGGAGTATGACGACCACCTTCTTCTTTAGACAATATGTAAACCTCAGCCTTAAATTTTGTATGTGGTTTTACTGAACCTGGCTTACAAATAACCATACCACGACGGATAGATTCTTTGTCAATACCACGTAACAATAAACCTACGTTATCACCAGCTTCTCCACGGTCAAGGATTTTACGGAACATCTCAACACCAGTTACTACTGATTTTAAGCCTTCTGCACCCATACCTAAGATGTCAACTGTTTCTCCTGAGTTAATAATACCTGTTTCAATACGACCTGTTGCAACAGTACCACGACCTGTAATCGAGAATACATCTTCAACTGGCATCAAGAATGGTTTGTCAGTAGCACGTGGAGGAATTGGAATCCAGTTATCAACTGCATCCATTAACTCGTCAATTTTACCTACCCATTTTGGATCTCCATTCAAGCCACCCAAAGCAGAACCTTGAATTACTGGAATATTGTCACCGTCAAAGTTATAGAAAGATAATAATTCACGGATTTCCATTTCTACTAATTCCAACAATTCTGGATCGTCAACTAAATCGACTTTATTCATGAAAACAACCAATTGAGGCACACCAACCTGACGAGCCAAAAGGATATGTTCACGAGTTTGTGGCATTGGTCCGTCTGTTGCAGCAACCACGATAATGGCACCATCCATTTGGGCAGCACCTGTTACCATGTTCTTCACGTAATCAGCGTGACCAGGACAGTCAACGTGCGCATAGTGACGATTCAATGTTGAATATTCTACGTGAGCTGTGTTGATAGTGATACCACGCTCTTTTTCTTCTGGGGCTGAGTCAATTGAAGAGAAGTCTTTTTTCTCAGCAAGACCTTTATCTGACAATACTTTTGTGATTGCCGCTGTTAATGTAGTTTTACCGTGGTCAACATGACCGATTGTACCAATGTTTACGTGAGGTTTACTACGGTCGTAATTTTCCTTTGCCATGATATTTAGTTCTTAATTTGATTTTATATAAAAGAATGAAAAAATGTTACTTTCAATTTGAAGATTTGAAAATAGAATGATTAGAAAACTAATTGCCCAATTTTCTAATCTACACATCTTCAAATACTCAGAGCCTTTGAGCAGAATCGGACTGCCGACCTCTTCCTTACCAAGGAAGTGCTCTACCACTGAGCTACAAAGGCAAATGCCTTAAAACTATGAATGGTTAATTATTAACAGTTCTTAGCTAAACTAATAACTACTAACCAATTAACAACTAACCATGTGTCATAGTTCCTGATTGGAGCGGGAGACGAGGCTCGAACTCGCCACCTATAGCTTGGAAGGCTATCGCTCTACCAAATGAGCTACT
>JBBAKY010000070.1:0-19208 GCA_040403295.1 Arcicella sp. | reverse complement strand
GTTTATTATTCGATAAATTTTAGCTTAATAACCTACCGTATAAAAATAAAGACACTCCATCCATGCAATCTCCAAAATTTAAAATATATTCCTCTTCTGCAGGCTCAGGCAAGACCTATACACTTGCGAAAGAATACATCAAATTAGCCCTTAAAACCACCTCTCCGTGGTATTTTAACCATATTTTGGCGGTAACTTTTACTAAAAAAGCCTCCGAAGAAATGAAGGAGCGAATCATGAAATACCTTCGCCAATTTGCCAGTGATGACCCAAAAGATAAGGAAGAATCAAACGGTATTTTTCAACAAATTTTGGCTGAATTACAGGAAGATGGTGTGGTGATTAATGAGTGGGAATTACGCAAACGTGCCAACAATACCTTCAAACATATTATCCACGAATACGCCAATTTTTCGGTTTCAACGATTGATTCTTTTGTCCAAAGAATCGTGGCGGCATTTACGGAAGAATTGGGTTTTCCTTTCAATTTTGAAGTAAGTCTTGATTCCGGTGTGTTGTTGGATGCTGCCGTTGAGCAATTATTTCAAAAGGTAAATACCGAAAATTTTGAGCAAATCACGGAGGCAATTCAGAGTTTTGCGATGGAAAAAGCCAATGAAGGCAAATCGTGGAATCGCTTGCCTGAAGAGTTGGCCGCATTTGGCAAAAGTCTGCTTTCTGACCAATTTCAAACTTCGGTAGAATTACTTTCAGAATTGCAACCCGCTGATCTTTTGACCATTGAAGAAAAATTAAAAGCCTATTGTGAATATATTGAAACCAAAATAAAAGCCATTACAAACACTGCTTCCGAATCTATTTATGAGGCCGATATTGATGTGGAGGATTTTTATTATTCCAAAAATGGAGTAGGAGCATACTTTCAAAAACTGCAATATCAGGACGTTTTTTATAAAGCAAATTCCTATGTAAATAAGGCTTTGAATGACGATATGTGGTATTCAAAAACCTGTAAAAAGGATATTTCTGCCAGAATAGATGGTGTAAAAGATGAATTACGCTTGTATTTAGAGGAAATTGTCAAAATTCATACGAATGAAAAACCTAAATATATCCTCTACAAAGAAGTCTCAAAACAACTCAAAAAATTAGCTTTGTTGAGTCAATTAAAAAAGGAAATTGCTGATATTCAGGATGATACGGGACAAATTCATATTTCGGAATTTAATCGAAAAATTCTCGAAATCGTGATGACCGAGCCAATTCCATTTGTATATGAGCGTTTGGGCGAAAAATTCAACCATATTCTCATTGACGAATTTCAAGATACTTCAACTTTACAATGGCATAATTTCTTGCCTTTGGTGGAAAATTCTTTAGCCAATGGACATTTTAATTTGGCAGTTGGCGATGCCAAACAATCCATTTATCGTTTTAGGGGGGGCGAAATGGAGCTGATTGTTCATCTTCACAAAGAGAATTTGGAGGCTTTGGTGGTGGGTCACGAAGACAACGATTTTTTGATTGAACGTTACCAAAGTATTCGTCAATATCTGAAACCCGAGAACCTCACGACCAATTATCGGAGTGCCAAAGAAATTATCAAATTCAACAATGATATTTTTCAGTTTATTAAGGAATCGCCTGATAATGAGATAATTGCGCCGATTTTGCCAAAGGTTTACGATGAATTTTTTGCGCAACAAATTCCGCCCAATTCAAAATCGGGTGGACACGTAGAGATTGATTTTTTAACGGGCGATGGTGAAGATGAATTGATGTTGGATAGAATTTTGGAAATTATTGAAGAAAGTCTTTCAGCGGGTTATTCTTACGAAGATATGGCCATTCTTTGTCGCAAAAATTCTCACGCCAGAATAGTTGCCAGTTCTTTGAAAGATGCAAATATTCAAGTGATTTCTTCGGATTCATTAAATTTAAACTTTTCCGAGGCCGTCAATCTGACAATCGCTTTGATGAAAGTAGTGCAGAACCCCGAAAATACCTTAGCAAAATACGAGGCAATTTATTTGTTTTATCGAGTAGTATTAAAACAAATTCCTAACACGGACGATAATCAAATTATTAAGCAAGCCATTGAGAATAAGGATGTTAATCAATTTTATCAATTAATTGAAAAGCAAGGATTTTATCTAAATTCATTCCGTTTGCAACAAATGGCATTATATGAAGTAGCGGAGAAAATTATTAATACTTTTCATCTTTTTGAACATTATAAAGAATTGGATTTTTTATTCCGATTCTTAGATGTGGTACTCGAATTTCAGACCAAAAAAAGTACGCATCTTACCGATTTTTTACTATTTTGGGAACAGAAAAAAAATGTACTTTCTATCTCCACACCCGACGGTCAGAATGCCGTCACGGTAACCTCAATTCACAAGGCGAAAGGTTTGGAATATCCTATCGTGATTATTCCGTATTGTCATTGGTCGATGGATACAAGTTTGTATTCTGAAATTTGGGCGGATTTGCCAAAAGAGGTTGAATTTAAGTCCAATTTAATCACTTCGTTAAAAACTTCGCCTTTGCGAATTACCAATAAATTAGCCGAAACGGTGATTGCGCCACAGTATCATGCCGAGAAGGAAAAGACATTTTTGGAGAGTCTTAATATGTTGTACGTTGCCCTCACTCGACCCACTGACCGACTCTATTTAATCGTTAAAAAGGATACTTTCAAATTTGAAAAAACCGTTGGGAATCAATTATACCGTTTTGCGGGCTGTCCTGAAATTGAGAAAGGCGAAAGATTTATCGAAATTGTGAGTCAAGGAGAACACAAGAAAGTAAAATTTGAAACAGAAAAAGAGGTTCAAGTTATTGAAATTCAGGCTATTGAAAGTTCTGAAAAAAGCGATACCATAAAATTAAGACAATCCGCCGAACGACTTTTTGACCTTGAAACTTTCGAGAAAAGTCGTGATTATGGTAATAAAATTCATAATACTTTTGCCAAAATAAAAACGATTAATGACGTTGACTTTGCCTTAGAAGAATCTGTAAGAGAAGGCTTAATTATGGAAAGTGAATTGGAAAACTTACGCACAAATATCCTTAAAATTATTAATTTAGTCCGCATAAAACCGCTCTTTTCTGTCCATCAAGATTTGGTAAAAAACGAACGTGAAATTTTGATGCCCAAAGGAAATCCCCTTCGCCCCGACCGAGTTGTGAGGCTGAAAGACTGTATTGTGATTTTGGACTACAAAACAGGTTCAAAATCAGAATCACACAAAACCCAAGTGCGTCAATACATGAATATTTATCGAGACATGGGACACCCAAAAGTGGAAGGAATTTTGGTGTATTTGGAAGGAGAGGAGGTTATGGAGGTTTTTTAGCGTTATTGTTTTATTAATGGCATGGCTCAATGTTATGCCATCAATAAGTATTTATACTTAACTCAATTTCTGGGTCATTTTCCAATCTCATAAAATGCTTATTTTCATACAATTACCAATTTTCTGACAAAATCGTAGCACATTTAGTCTTTAAGTCCATAATATTTACCTAACTTTGTATCCCGTAACAACAGGTTGCGGATTTGTCCTCCTCCTAAGTTTCTTTTCACCCAAAGTCCCATTCGTATTGTACTCAGCTTGAATAATTATCTCAATTGGATAATCATAATACTGTTTTTGCTAACATACGACCTGCGACGTTAAGACTTACGATTAAAATAAATTAATAATATCATGTCAAGTAAAGGGCAACCTAAAATCGCAAAATACATTTTTGTTACAGGTGGTGTAACATCATCTTTGGGCAAGGGAATTGTAGCTTCTTCATTAGCTAAATTGCTCCAATCCAGAGGTTTATCAGTAACCATTCAAAAATTTGATCCTTATATTAATATCGACCCTGGCACGCTTAATCCTTACGAACACGGTGAATGTTATGTTACCAACGATGGTGCTGAAACTGACCTTGACCTCGGACATTATGAGCGTTTCTTGGGAGTACCGACTTCGCAAGCCAATAATATTACTACGGGAAGGGTGTATTATAATGTAATTACGAGAGAACGCAAAGGAGATTATTTAGGAAAAACCGTTCAAGTTATTCCTCATATTACGGACGAAATCAAACGAAATATTTTGATTTTGGGTGAAACAGGCTTGTACGATATCGTAATTACTGAAATTGGCGGTTGTGTTGGAGACATAGAATCATTGCCTTTTATTGAAGCAGCTCGTCAATTAAAATGGGATTTAGGCGAGAAAAATACGCTGTTTATTCACTTGACGTTGGTGCCTTATTTGGCTTCTGCGGGAGAATTAAAGACAAAACCAACGCAACATTCAGTGCGTGCTTTGTCGCAATTGGGGGTTCAGCCAGATATTATTGTTTGTAGAACAGAGCACACAATTCCAGTGGAAATGCGCCGTAAAATTGCCTTATTTTGTAACGTTTCTTCAAATGATGTAATTGAGTCAATTGATGCGGAGACAATTTATGACGTGCCTTTATTGATGCGAAAAGAGAAACTTGACCAACGTGCTTTATATAAATTGGATATTTACAACGATAAAGATGCTGATTTAGAAAGTTGGAAAAATTTCTTAGGAAAACTCAAAAATCCAACGGAGCAAATTACGATAGGTTTAGTAGGGAAATACGTTGAATTAAAGGATTCTTATAAATCAATTGCCGAAGCCTTAATTCATGCGGGAGCAATGAATGAAACGAAAGTAAATGTAATCTGGCTTTCTTCTGAAAATTTAGTTGAAATAGGTTATGAAAAGAAATTAGAAGAATTAGACGGAATATTGGTGGCTCCAGGTTTTGGAGAAAGAGGTATCGAAGGTAAAATTAATGCCGTAAGATACGCTCGTGAAAATAAAGTGCCATTTTTTGGAATTTGTCTCGGAATGCAATGCGCTGTTATTGAATACGCACGCAATGTACTTGGTTTAGAAGATGCTCACTCATCAGAAATGAATCCACAAACGACCAATCCCGTAATTGATTTGATGGAAGAACAAAAATTGGTAACCAACAAAGGTGGAACCATGCGTTTGGGAGCTTATGGTTGTAAATTAGAGAAAGGTTCGTTGGCACATCATGTTTACGGAAAACTTAATATTCAAGAGCGTCACCGTCACCGTTATGAATTTAATAATGCCTATTTAGAGAAATTCAAATCAGCGGGATTAATTCCAACGGGCGTTAACACAGAATCAGGATTAGTAGAAATTGTTGAATTGAAAGACCATCCTTATTTTATTGGGGTACAATTTCATCCAGAATATAAATCAACGGTTATAAATCCAGCACCTTTATTCATTCATTTTGTGAAGGCAGTGTTGAAGAATGCAATTCCACTAATGAAAGGTGTAAAATAGGAAAGTTGTATTTATTAGATTAAAAATTGGACAAGGCTAAGCCTTGTCTTTTTTTGTGCATAAAATATAATAATTGTTTTTACTCAATTTCTCATGATAAATCAGGATAAAATAAAAAATGTTATTTTTTTGTCATTTCTTTGCAGAATAATATTAACTCATTGACTGGAATATAGATATAATATTTGGTGATAACCACTAATACATTCAAACAAATATTGTCAATCCTGAGTTTACTTATTTTATTGCAAATTAAACTTTTCTAAAAATCACATGAAAAAATTCTTCTCATTAACCCTGATTTTACTCGGGGCAATCGGCACGCTATTTGCCCAAGAACGTACTGGTAAGGTATCAGACGGTACAACAAATGCAGGTCTTCCAGGGGTAAATGTGACCGTTCAAGGTACTTCAACGGGAGCAGTTACGGATGCAAACGGGACGTACAAAATCTCTGTAGCTGATGGTAGTAAATTGGTATTCTCTTTTATTGGATTTACAACCGTTACCCAAGCAGTTGGTTCATCAAGTACGATGAATGTTCAATTATTTCCTTCAACTACTGAATTAAGTGAAGTTGTTGTTTCAACGGGTAGCCGTAACGTTCAACGTACCGTAACCGATGCTGCCGTGCCGATTGACATTATTGGAGCAGCAGATTTGAAAATGACTGGTCAAACTACATTTGACAAAGCTCTTCAGTACAGCGTTCCATCTTTCAATACGGTAAATACGCCTGTAAATGATGCCACAACGCTTTTAGATCCTTGGGAAATTCGGAATATGGGACCAAGTAGAACTTTGGTTTTGATTAACGGAAAACGAAAAAACTTGAGTTCACTGTTGTACGTACAATTCTCACCAGGTCGTGGAGAAACCGGGGTTGATATTTCAGCCATTCCTCAACAAGCCATCAAACGGGTTGAGATTCTTCGTGATGGTGCATCTGCCCAATACGGTTCTGATGCCATTGCTGGGGTTATGAACATCATCTTGAAAGACAAATACGAATATACTTCGCTGAATTTCAACTCAGGCGTTACTTCTAAAGGTGACGGTGGAATGTATGGTTTAGCATTGAACGGTGGTGCAAACTTTGGCGTAAAAGGTTTTGTAAACTATACCGTTGATTTCTCTCAACAAAATTCTGCAGTTCGTTCGGGTATAATTCATGTACCAACTGAAATAGCAACTTTTGGTGGTGATGCTGCTTCGGATGCTTTGATTACCAATTATTTGAAAGATTATCCAACGGGTGGAAACATCAACGGAACAGCAGAAACTACTGCGGGTAAATTCTTAATTAATTTCGGAGTTCCAGTTGGCGATAAAAGCGAATTCTATGGTAATGCTGCAATGGTATTGAAAAGAGTATCAAGTTTTGCCAACTTTCGTACTCCTTATTGGAGACAAGACCGTGGCTTATTACACAGCCCGACCGACAATGGTGGTAAGAACTATATCACAGCCGCTACTTTAGCTTTCCCAACGGAAGACAAAGTAGATTTATACAAAGGATACATCGGATACGTTCCAACTTTTGAAGGTGATTTACTCGATTATAATGCTACTTTAGGCTTAAAAGGAGAAACAAACGGTTGGAAACACGATGGAAGTTTAACCATCGGTGGTAATACTCAGTCTTACACCGTTGATAATACCGTAAACCGTTCATTGGGAAAAGCAAGTCCAACCCGTTTCAAACCAGGTGGATACGGATTCAGTCATATTGTTGGAAATATTGATGTTTCAAAAGCCGTGAATGATAAATTAGGTCTTGCCTTCGGTATGGAAGCACGTTCAGAATCTTACACAATCGTTGCGGGTGATGAAGCCTCTTACGATAGACAGGGTTCAAACTCTTTTCCAGGGATCAATAAGTTGAATGCAGGCTCAAACCAACGTTTCAACGTGGGTGCGTACTTTGATGTGAATTATGATTTTTCAAAAGATTTTTTAATTAACGGAACGATTCGTACAGAAAATTATTCCGATTTTGGTTCAAAAACAGTTTGGAAAGTTGCTTCCCGTTATAAATTAATGGATGATAAAGTTGTATTAAGAGGTTCAGTTTCAACTGGTTTCAGAGCTCCAACATTGCACCAAATTTACGCACAATCAGTTCAAGCGGCATTTGCGGGGGGAACAATCCAGTTGTCAGGTTTATTCAATAACCGTTCTGCACAGGCTCGTGCTTTGGGAATTCCAAGTTTGAAACCAGAACAATCAACTAACTATACGATTGGTTTAGGATTGAATCCAACCAATAATCTTAGCATTACTTTAGATTATTACAGTATCAATGTGAAAGACAGAATCGTTTATAGTTCATCAATCAGTACGGATGATAAAAGTTTAGCCGTTCCCACAACCGATTTAGGTAGAATTTTGAAAGGAACATCAGTAGGAGTAGGTAATTATGATTTAGCCAGTGTCCAGTTCTTTATCAACGGTATCGAAACAGTAAATACAGGTCTTGATTATGTTATTTCTTACAAGAATATTATGTTAGGAAATGGAAAATTAGGAATTAATCTTGCTGGAAATTTTGTATTGAATAACTCAATTATCGGTAATCCCACAACACCAAAAGCAATTGCTGATGCAGGTTCAAGCATTTTGAATACGCAAATTAAATCACTTTTAACAGAAAGTCGTCCAAGGTATAAAGCAATTCTTGCATTCAATTATGGAGTTAAGAAATGGAATTTCAACTTAGCGAATACTTTGTTCGGTTCAACTTCATTCCAAGATTTGGATAATGGTGGAAGTGATATGGAAAATATCAAAGCTGTATTTACGCCAGCCGTAGTTTCTGATTTAAGTGTTGGGTATAACTTTAGCAAAAATGTATCATTCACGGCTAACGTAAACAATTTTTTAAACATCTTGCCTAAATGGGATTTAATTGCTCAAAATGCAAAAGGTGAATCGGCAATCAATACACCGGAGAAAAAAGCTTTACTGAGAGGATTCTTAGGATTCAGTGGTCGTTATGACATTCTTGGCTATAATGGTTCACAGTTCAGTCAATTAGGAACGATGTTTAATGCTAATTTGCAAATTCGTTTTTAATCGAAATTAAAAATAATTTTACTTTAACGCAGGTTGAGTTTTAAACTCAACCTGCGTTTGTTTTTATCCAAAATATGAATCAATTTAACCTTTAATCACAATTAAGTTTAATCCATTACCAAATACGGATAAGTCTTAGTAATTTTGCACTTCAATTTACGACTAATAGCATATTAATTTAAAAGCGAGTTCTTTAACTCAAAAATGTACGAGAAATAATGATGGATAAGAATCAAATCACGGGTTTAGTATTGATAATGGCAATGTTGCTGGGTTATCAATTTTTCTTTGCCCCAAAGATTGAACCAGAGAAACCACAACAAAAAGCAAAAACTACCCAATCTTCAATTACCCCTCAAAAAATTGTCACCATTGATTCAAATGCCGCAAAAACTGCCGCAGGAGATTTCGCAACGGCAGCAGTTGGAATCAGTAAAGATGTTGTTTTAGAAAATAAAGACATTAAAGTAACTTTTACCTCGCAAGGGGGACGTGTGAAACAGGTTTTGTTGAAAAATTATCAAACCTACACTGCTTTCGCAGAAAATAAAAAAGATCCTTTGGTGATTTTTGACCAAGATTTTGATAAAATTTCACTTGAATTACCGACGACTAAAGGAAATATTGATTTGAATAAATTGTATTTCAATACGAACTCGGTGGGTGGAATGGTTGCCGAAGGAAAAACGGATAAAGTTGTTTTTAATTTGCAATTGGCCAATGGACAAACTGTTGAACAAACTTATACCTTGGCAGGTGCTGGCTTTTTAGTGGATAATGATTTGAAATTGACGGGTTTGGACGGAATTTTAAAAAATGAATCCGTTAAAATGAATTGGGTTGAAAATGTTCGTCCAACGGAGAAAGATTTAACCGAAAACCGTAAAGCAACCGTTAATTATTTAATCAATGATGGTGAAAACTTCGACCAACTATCGGAGTCTCCAACGGGTTCAAATGATGCGAAATTAGATCAACCTTTGAAATGGGTAGCCTTTAAAAAGAAATACTTTTTATCAAGTTTTATTACCAAGAATGACCCAATCCAAAAAGCGGAGGTAACAGGAACTGCCAATGAGCAAGATTCTTTGAATATCAAAACGCTTCGTGCCAATATGGATTTGAACTTGGCGGGAATTAAAGCAGGAAAAGGTAATTTTCAATGGTATTTTGGACCTAACGATTACAACATCATCAAAGACGTAGCGCCAGGTTTTGGTAAAAATGTAAAATTGAGTTACGATATATTTTTGCCAATCACTCGTTACGTTTTTGTGCCTTTGTTTAATGTCTTGGAAAAGATTTTCTCTAACTATGGCTTATTAATCATTGCCTTGGTTTTGATTATCAAATTTGCTTTGTTGCCATTGACCTACAAATCGTATGTGAGTATGGCAAAAATGAGAATTTTACAGCCTGAATTAAACGCAATTAAAGAAAAAATTGGTGATGACCCAGCAAAGCAACAACAAGCTCAAATGAAATTGTACGGCGAAGTTGGCGTAAGTCCTTTGAGTGGTTGTGTGCCAGTGGTAGCAACCATGCCCGTTTTGATGGCTGTTTTTATGTTGTTCCCGAACTTGATTAACCTTCGTCAGCAATCGTTTTTGTGGGCAAATGACCTTTCAACGTTCGATTCAATTGCCACTTTACCATTTAGCATTCCTCTATACGGCAACCACGTCAGTCTGTTTACGCTATTGATGACCGTTTCGAGTATTGCCTACGGATATTATAATAACCAAAACACGCCAGACCAAACAGGACAACCAATTGACATGAAGAAAATGGCCTATATTACGCCCGTAATCTTTATGTTTGTGATGAACTCTTTGCCAGCGGGTATGAGTTTCTATTACTTTATTTCCAATATTGTAACGATTGGTCAACAAATTGGTATTCGTAAATTTGTGGATGAAGATAAAATCAAAGATATTTTGGACGATAACCGTAAGAAAATTGCTGCGGGTGGTGGGGCTAAAAAATCACGTTTTTCTGAATATATTTCTAAGCAAATGAAAGCGGTTGAAGAAGCGCAAAAGGCACAACCTCCAGTCGATAATAAGAAAAAGAAGAAATAAGTTAGCAATAGTGAGGGTGTTTTGTCCTCATTGAAAGTTTTAAAAACAGGCAATAGAATTTCAAATCTGTTGCCTGTTTTTGTTTCTTTTAATATTCCATACTTTTACAAACAAAAAAATTAATTAAAATGAAACAAGGAAAAGCCAGATTTGATATTCAATTAAGTAAAGTAAATGCCCTTCTAACGGAATCCACGAACCACGAAAATCCAGCCCTTTGGTTATTTTTACACGATTTACGAACGCCAATGTTTATGTTGGAAAGTCTGTCGAAAATGTACGCTCAATTTCATAATAAAATTTTTTTTGCAGAATTAAATGTGCGATTCAAAGAAGTTGAAGATGTTTTAGGCGCAATTGATTATTATGCTGCTTTTCTACAAGAATTTCATGCTAATGAAAAAATACCCGTTTCGGTAAAAAGTTATTTAGAAGCCAAAACAAGAGAAAAGATTGTAAGTTTTAATGAAATATTGTTAAAAAGAGGTTGGAACAGCGGCAAAACACTAAGAAAAATTAATGAAGGCTTGTCCATTGCAAAATGGCAAAATCAAGAAGATGAAGTTGTAAATATTGAAAAATATTATTACAAGCAAGTCAAGAAAATTAATGAATTTGTTGTTAAAACTACCTTCAAATTTAATAACGTTGAAAGTGAAGTGCATGAATTGAGGAGAAAATTGCGCTGGTTAAGCATTTATCCACAAGCGCTTCAAGGCGTTATAAAATTGCATGAAATTAAGGCATCTACGAATGAATTGAAAAAATATTTGACGGCTGAAATTGTCTCTTCTCCTTTCAATCAATTGCCAGAATCTAAAAATGTAAAGCATCATTTATTTTTAGAAAAATATCAATTCTTGGCTCTAAGTTGGATGATTTCTGAGTTAGGAAAATTGAAGGATAAAGGTTTAAAAATCACCGTTCTAAAAGACGCTTTTCAAGAAATTGCTTTTTTGAAGGATGAAGAAGCCATGAACGAAGCCTATCGTGTATTAGGAGAAGAGTATCCTAAAATGGAAACTTTATTAAATCAAGCGGGCGTTGTGGCAGAGGGCTTTTTTCATGATAAAATAATAGATAAATTAATTTGTGGAGTGGATTGATATTATTGAATGGTAGGCAAAGAATTTCTTTTATTGCCTACTAAAATTAACATATATGAATAATCAAAATCAGTCATTAAAGATTTGGGCAGGGCTAATAACGCTTTATTTAATTTGGGGTTCTACTTATTTGGGAATACGTTTTGTGGTTGAAAGTGTGCCTCCATTTATGGTTTCGGGTCTTCGAAATTTTTTAGCAGGAACCATTCTTTTTGCTTTCGCAATTCTGTCTAAAAAATATCAAAAGCCAAGTCGAAAAATGCTAATAACCACCGCTTTATCTGGTTTTTTTATGCTAACGATTGGCAATGGACTAACAACTAAGGCGGCTAAATGGGTTCCTTCAAGCTATTCAGCCTTGTTTTCTGCTTCCGGCCCCGTGATGTTGATTGTTTTACTCTGGTTATGGAATAATGAAAAACCAAAACGAAAAGTTATCATGGGCGCATTCTTAGGGGTAGTTGGCGTAAGTATTTTGATGAGCCTAAAATCTTTGGCGCTTAAAGGTTCTGAACAATACTATTTATTAGGAATTATCTGTTTGTTTTTTGCTGTTTTAGGTTGGTATATTGGCGTAGTGGTGGTTAAAAATGCGAGTATCAACAATTATCACGCTTCACAAATTGCTGGAATGCAAATGATTATCGGTGGAAGTTTATCATTGATTTTAAGCGGTTTAATGGGTGAATTTGATAGTTTTCATGTCCAAAATGTAACCCCAAAAGCTATGGGTGCTTTTGCCTATTTATTGACTTTTGGTTCAGTTGTTGGGTTCTTGGTTTTCGGTTGGTTATCGAAAGTTGCTCCGCCTACACTTGTGGCTACCTATACGTATGTGAATCCCTTAGTTGCCATGATTTTAGGGGCTACTTTCGCTAATGAACATTTACATCCACTGATGCTGTTAGCGGGGGCAATTATTCTCACAGCAGTCGTGCTGATAACCGCTGCCAATCGAAATGTTTCGCTGAAAGAAAACTAAAACCATTTACTGGATGTTGCTAATTTAATCATCAGATAAAATTAACTATGAATCCGAATTTATTCTCTCCTCTAAAATTAAGAGGTATTACCCTCAAAAACCGTATTGTCGTCTCGCCCATGTGTCAATATTCTGCCGAGGATGGTTTTCCAAATGATTGGCATTTTGTGCATTTAGGAAGTCGTGCAGTAGGAGGGGCCGCTTTAATTTTTACGGAAGCTGCTGCAATTTCGCCAGAAGGACGAATTTCTCCCGCCGATTTAGGCATTTGGAAAGATGAACACATTGCTCCACTAAAACGAATCACTGATTTTATGCATCAAAATGGTTCGGTTGCAGGAATTCAGTTGGCTCATGCGGGTTATAAAGCAAGCTCACAAGAACCTTGGAATGGGCGAAGTTACATTACGCCCAATAATGGAGGATGGGAAGTCGTTTCACCGAGTGAAGTGCTTCTGGCGGATGAAAAATCAATGTCAACGACGATTACTTTGGCAGGGATTGAAAAAGTGATTGAAGACTTTAAAAGCGCTACCAAACGAGCCTTAGAAGCAGGTTTTAAAATTATAGAAATTCATGCGGCACACGGTTATTTGGTACATGAATTTATGTCACCTTTAATTAATAAGCGTACCGATGAATACGGAGGAAGTTTTGAAAATCGAATAAAATTGTTGTTACAAATCACCGATGATGTAAGGGCAATTATTCCTGAAAATTTACCACTTTTTGTCAGAATCTCTGCCACAGATTGGCTTGAAAATGGTTGGACAATCGAAGATTCGATTAAATTATCGGCTATTTTAAAAGAGAAAGGCGTTGAGGTTGTTGATTGTTCTTCAGGAGGATTGACTCCACCAGAGAAAATTCCCGTAGGATTTGGGTATCAAGTCCCGTTTGCGCAAAGTATTCGTGAAAAAACAGGAATGACGACTGGGGCAGTCGGGATGATTGTGTCGCCTTCACAAGCGGAAGAAATTATTACTTCTGGAAAGGCCGATTTGGTATTTTTAGCCCGAGAAATGCTTAGAGACCCCTATTTTCCCATGCGAGCCGCTTATGAACTGGGTTATGATACTCAGTGGGCAAAGCAATATGAGCGAGCCAAACGAATTAAGAAATAGAATTTAACAGATATAAAAAAGACCTTTTGAATGATAGACTATTCAAAAGGTCTTTTTTATGTCTGCAAAATTCTCTACACCTCAAAGCGAATTTTACGATAAATATCCGCTAATAAAATAGTTACTCCTTCCACGACAATGGAATCTTCAAGGCTATAAAAATCTTGATTTATCCAAGCATTTGGGTTTTCTGAGCGAATAAAAGTAGAAACACTCACTTTCTGTGGATTTACATAAATTACTTGTTGAAGACTTTCGACTAATTTATATTCTGGTAATTTTTCGGATAAATCAAAGGCTTTGGTAGCAGGAGATAGCACTTCCACAATGATATATGGATTTGAGATGATGGCGGTTGAATTTTCTTTAAAAATCGGATTTCCCTTCACAATCATCACATCGGGCATATAATATCCACCTTCAAATTTTGGAATTTGTACGCCTGAATTACTTCCTAAAATATCAAAATCTTCGTATTGCTGATTAAATACTTGATATAATAACGCTATTAAAGTAGCTGTTATTTTTTCATGCCAATATGATGCCAAACCCATAGTTACAATCTCATTTTCGTGGTATTCTATTTTGAAAGGTAAGTCTTCTGCTAAAGTAAAATAATCTTCTTTCGGGGCAGGAACACGCACCAATTTTTGCGTAGTCACTTCCGACAAAATGGTTTCTTTTATGTTTTTATCAATAACCATAGCCTTGTTTTTTTATCAAATATAAGAAAAGTATCACAGACTTTAGTCTTTATGTCATCAAAACAGACTGAAGTCTTTATTACTCATCACACCCAATTGGAGCTCCTGGAGGCAATTCTTTGTGAACTGCCACTTTCGCCGCCGAAGGGTTCTTCATTCTCTCCAAAGCGTAATCTAAATGAGCCTGATAATCAGCCTCTTTGGCAGTTTTTTTAGTTTCCTCCAAATACGTTTTTAATTCTCTCAAGGCTTTTCCGCAAACGGCTTTTACTTGATAATTTGCCGCTTCGTTGGTACTTAAAGCCATTAAATGCGTCAAGACAATTTGCTCCGTTTGGAATTGCACTTTTCGATTTAATCCTTGATTTTTAGCCGTTTTGAAGGTTTTATCCAACACTTGCGCTATCATTTCTTCTAACCCTAAACCACCATTTCTGGCTTCGTATTCAATCATGCGAGAAGCTCTTTCTGGATGAAATAAAAATTGTAATGGAAAATCAGCCGCTGATTCTGCCGCCGCCAATGGGTCGAATGCTAAACCTGTACGTTTTTTAAACAATTCTCTCGAAGACATATATCCCGCTGGACGTGGAGGAATCAAGGAGATAATATTTTCTGGTAAAGTCAAAAAATCAGCCGAAAGGCATTTTAAGGCAGTTTCTAAGGCTTTTTGTTGCGTTTCTTTTGTAACGGATTTGGTAATAAATTGACCATCGCCACGCACTGCATAATGATAATCCATTGAACCTACCAATTTTGAAACGGCTTCAATTTGATAACGATGAATGTTGTAAAGTGGTACTAAAGCATCTTCTAAAAACGCCATCGGAACGCCCGTTCTAATCGTTTTTTCACCAAAACTTTTAAGCCCTTTTTCTCTAACTTTCATCAAATTTTCTAATTCATCCACTGGATTTTTTCCACCGTCCCACAAATGAGCGGTTGGACTCACAGAACCCGCCGAACGAGCATCTTGGTCGGTCAAAAATAACAATCCTTTATCGTGCGAATCCTTCAAAATTTTATTCAAAGCCACTTTTTCATCCGTTCCTTTCGGGAAATCTTGATAACCGTAAGTAATCGAAACTTTATCCCATTCGCCAATTCCTACGGCATAAGCATCGCTTAAATCCACTTCGCCTTTCGCATCTAATTTCACGGTTGGGTGCGGATAGTCCATCACCGAACCACGGCTGTTGATACTGGCGGTATAATTATGCATCAAACCTAAAGTATGCCCAACTTCGTGAGCCGCCAATTGACGCAAACGAGCCAAAGCCATTTTGAGCATGGGGTCTTTTTCGGGTTCAAGTTTTTGACCATTTTCAAAAGGTGAAAGCAAACCTTGGGCAATTAAATAATCTTGACGAACTCTCAACGACCCTAAACTCACGTGTCCTTTGATGATTTCGCCCGTGCGTGGGTCTGTTACGGATGCTCCATACGACCACCCACGAGTGGAACGGTGAACCCAATTGATAACATTATAGCGACAATCCATCGGGTCGGCATCGTCGGGCAATAATTTAACTTGGAAGGCATTTTTATAACCTGCCGCCTCAAATGCCTGATTCCACCAAGCCGTTCCGTCCATCAAAGCCGAGCGAATTGGTTCGGGCGTTCCATTGTCCAAATAATAAATAATGGGCTTAACCGCTTCCGAAATTTTAGCCGTCGGGTCTTTTTTCTTCAAACGGTGACGGACAATAAAATACTTTTCAATCGGCTCGCTCACGGGCGTTGCGTAATCCATGTATCCCAAGGCATTGAAACTTGAACGTGGGTCAAAAACTCGTTTTTCAAATTGATTATCTGGCAATTGCACAAAACTGTGGTGAACACGCAAGGTAATCGCATCCGAACTTGGTGTTACCGATTTCACGAAATTTCCTGCATCGCTTCCGCCCGTGAAAGTTAAGGTAACTTCAAATTCAGAATTTAATGGAAAGTTTTTGGTACGAGTCAAATACATCGCCGAACGAGATTTATCGGGAGCGTAACTTCCTTGTTTGGTATCTTTCAAACGGTCAGGAATTCCCATGGGGTCGGTCATTAAAAAATCCGTTGCATCTACCAAATATTTGCCATTTTCTTCGGCTTCAACGGTGAAACCCCAAAGCGTAGATTGTGCAAAAGATTGTTCGATGGCACGTTTTTCGTTGGCATCGTTGGTGATGGCACGGTATCTCAAATTGGGTTGAATGAGCATGATTTTGCGTCCAACTTTGTTAAAAAACACCACTTTTTCATCGCCCAATAGTCCACGGTCGAGACCAATATCATTTGAACCTAAACCCGCAGGAAGTGACGAAACGTACAAGAAATCTTGATTGAGAGAAGAAATTTCAAGCCAAATTTTACCCGAATCTTCATCCCAATAAAAAGGCATAAAACCTTCATATTTCTTTAAATTAGCCATTTTTTCGGAAATGGATGGGAGCTTCTGAGAAAATCCTTGGAAGGAAATTAGTAATACACAGAGGAATAATAGTTTTTTCATAAATGCTGATTTTGTTGATTTGTTTGTTAATGTGATGGTTGGTTTTGAATACAGTAAGTTTGAGATAAATGAATTGACATTTCTTTGCTTTAATCTTATTTTTTAGCTAATTCAACTACGCCCAGAGGGCTTAACGATAAGCGTCACTCGGCAAGAGCCGAGCGACTGCGGGGGCATTAAATCCAATAATAATAATACACTTTTTTAGACTTAATAAAAAAACTCATTAATTGTATTTCGTCTCTACCTATAATGTAAGTAGATGTGATTTTAGATAATATAACATTGTCTGAATTACACAGTATTTTTTCCCCAGAAATTAATGTAAAAACAAAATTGGAGTTCTCTTTCACATACTCTTTGACCATTTGACGCATTTGAATATAGGCTTTGTAAGGTTGGTATCCTAAAAAAAACCAAATGGCAACAGTACAAATATCATTATAAGTGATGCGATTAACATATTATCTTCTTTTGATGCTAATTGAACGAAAATTAGAAAAATAAAAAAGGACTGAATAGTATTCCCTGCAATTAAAGATAATATGTATTGATTTTTAGACTTTTTAATTAGTTTTAGTTGTTCCTCGCTTATCATTTTTTATTTTTTTGGGGATAATACTATCTCTGGTCTTAGCATCCGCTACTACCTAAAACATATAGAGGATCCGTTCATTTTCTGCCGTTGTTGGTGTTTTCCACCAACAACACTTGCGTAAGCAACTCTTCAAGTTTTAGGTTCTCCCGGGTCTGGTCGTAGGTTTAGCGAAGCGTTCCTACGACCTATAACTACATAGAGCGTCTCGCTCGTTCGTTAAATATTATAAGCATTTATTCGAGGAAAACCAACTCAATACGTCCTTTTCTATTTCCATAATAATCACTGCAACTACTGTGCAGCCATTCTTCTTCCTTTTCAACAAACCCAATTTCAACGGGATTTTGATGCATATAATTTAGTCGTTGCAGAGTCATTTCACGATTCGATAGTTCTATTGGATGATTATGTTGCATCCAGAATTGATAGTCAATATTTCGTTCATTTTTCTTGCCAGCCCGTCCAAACATCCAAAGCATCCATTCTCTACGGCTTTCAGAGGTAGATACTTCAAGGGTCTTACGAATTTGACGAGAAGTAAAACTCTTCAAATCTCGTACAATATCTGACAAATTGTCACTTTCAGTACCAATAATCATGTGAATATGAGAAGTCATAATACAGTAACCATAAACCTCCAAGCCTTTATTTTCTTGACAATATTTGACACTTTCATAAAATATATTCCTATTCTCTTCACGTATAAATGCGTCAATCCAATTTACCACGGTGAAGGTAACGAAGTAGAGTTTACTATTATCATGGAATTTGTATTTTCTTGCCATGTTTTCTTGATTTTAGGTGTAAAATTATTTTTGTGTATTCAACGAACGAGCGAGACGCTCTATGCGATTATAGGTCGTAGGAACGCTTCGCTAAACCTACGACCAGTCTCCGTTTCATAAGTAATCGTACAAAAACTATTCGTCCGATTGTTGGTGAAAAACACCAACAATGGCAAGTGGTAATGGCGAAAATACTTGTTATCTCACGCCCAAAACCATCTCCAAATCCTTCCCCTTCACCGTCAATAATCCCGATTTTGGTAATCTTTTGGTCATTTCTTTCCAATTGGGTTCTTGGGCGTAAATGGCTTTTAGCATGAGCGTTGCCTTTGAAATTTGTCCGTTATTTGCCAAGGTAATTGCCGTCCAATATTGCATTTCTAAGTTTTTAGGAAACATTTTCATGGCGGCTTCGTATTCTTGCATGGCTAATTTCATGTCATTTACTTCCGTTGCCAAGTCGCCATTATTCATGTGTTCGTAGGCACGGTGCGTTTTCAATAATCTTTCCATTTCTACCAAAGGTGCGGCGTTATCGTCCACTCGCAAATCTACCAAATGGTTTTCGTCCCACGGCTTGCCCGTAGCTTCTCCTTTTACCACTAAAATGGCCGCTGATTGCTTTCCTCTAATATCACCGCCCACTTTTTGAGCCGCTTTCAAGGCTTCCAAAACTCGTTCTGCTAAAGGTAAATTGGCATTGGCTTCGTAAGATTTTGCCATCGCCGCAGGTACTTTATCATTCAACATCATATTTGACTGAACGGCATAGTTTTTCCCTTTTAGTTGTCCCGCAAAATCCACACAATTTTTGCCTGTGAAATTGGCTACATTTCCTTTGGCATCCACAATTCCTACCTGACGAACTTCTCTTCCTGCATCATCCGATAACAAAATATCAAGTGCTTCTTGGGCAGTTTTTC